>DASWIR010000369.1:0-5559 GCA_036397575.1 Alteraurantiacibacter sp.
ATCCTGGCCGCACACCGCCAGTGGACAGGTGACGCCAGTGCCGGCGACGACGCCGAAGTGCTGCGCGCCTCAGGAGGCACAGTGGCACTGGTCGACGGAGACATAGCGCTGCGCAAAATCACCTTCGCCGAGGATTTCGCCGGCGAAGCACCTGCATGGCGCAGCGGCACCGGATACGATGTTCACCGCCTGGCCGCCGGCGAGGAGTTATGGCTTGGCGGCATCCTGATCCCGCACAACAAAGGGCTGACCGGGCATAGCGATGCCGATGTCGTGCTTCATGCACTGACCGACGCGATCCTCGGCGCCGCCGGAGCGGGCGATATCGGCGAACATTTCCCGCCGAGTGACCCGCAATGGCGCGGCGCGCGCTCGGCACGCTTCGTCGAGCATGCCGTCGCGCTGGCGGCGGAGGCCGGGTACCGCGTCGCCAATGCAGACCTCACCATCATCTGCGAGGCACCGAAGATCGGCCCGCACAAGCAGGTGATGAAAGAGGCGATTGCCGCGATGCTGGGGGTGGACACAGGCTGCGTTAACCTGAAGGCCACCACAACCGAAGGCCTCGGTTTTACCGGGCGCGGCGAAGGTATCGCCGCGCAGGCTGCCGTGATGTTGCAACGGGATTGATGCAAGGAAGCTCGTATGACGGGAATGACGAAATTCGGCGCAGGCGCAATCGCCGCACTGGCCCTGCTCGGCGCCGAGACTGCGCAGGCGCAAGCGCTGGGCTGTGTCGATCCGCGCGATCTTTCCGACGCGGTTGTTTATACCATGCCATCCCTAGTAGACGCGTTCCAGACCAGGTGCGGCACGACCATGCGCGGGCAAGGCTTTCTGGCCCGCGACGGCGCGCGCTTTTCGGCCCGGTTCGAAGGTCTCGCCGACCGGACCTGGCCGGGAGCCTACCGGGTGATCAAAAGCTTCGCCGCCAAGGATGCCGACCGCGAGATGATGGCCGCCTTCGAGCAGCTTCCGCCCGATTCCATGCGGCTGTTCGTCGATACGATCGTGATCCAGAAGGTCGCCCAGGAAATCAGGGTCCAGGATTGCGCAAAAATAGACCGCGGCGTGGAACTGCTTTCCCCGCTGCCGGTTGAAAATGTCGGCGGGCTGGCCAGCTTTATCTTCGAGATGGCAGGAGTCCAAAACCCGTCGGTCTGCCCTTTTGAGGCAAAATGAGTACTGATCTTCTCCCACCGAAAATTGTCGACTTGGCGCGCCGGGTCGTGGAGGAGAATGCCAAGGCAGGCCGCAAGGTCGCCGTGGCGGAAAGCTGCACCGGCGGGCTGGTCGCGGCGGCACTGACCGAAATCCCGGGCTCGTCAAAGATCTTCGACCGAGGCTTCGTCACCTATTCCAACGAGGCCAAGCAGGAAGTGCTCGGTGTGCCCGAGGATATCATCGACGCTTTCGGTGCAGTCTCCGTCGCCTGCGTATTCGCCATGGCCCAGGGCGCGCTGGAGCGCAGCGATGCCGACATAGCCGTGGCGATCAGCGGAATCGCCGGGCCCGAGGGAGGCAGTGAAATGAAGCCGGTCGGCACCGTGGTGTTTGCCCGCGCGATCCGCGGCCTGCCCGATCCGGAAGCCGAGGAACGGCTTTTCGAAGAGGTGGACCGGGCCGGCGTGCGCCTTCAGGCGACGCTCTGCGCACTCGAATTGCTGTTGCCGTAAAGCTCATCCGCGCGGGCTTCGAACGCATTCACCATCTTGCGGAAGGCACGGTCGAAATATTGCCCGGCCAGCGCCTCGAACATGCGGTTTCTGAAAGTGAATTCGACATGGAAGTCGATTTCGCAGCCGCCATCAGCGGCGGGGCGGAAGTGCCAGATATTGTCGAGATCGCGCATCGGCCCATCGAGATAGATCACCTCGATCCGGCGCGGCCGGTCCTTGATGACGCGCGAGGTGAATTTCTCGCGCAGAGCATTGAATCCGACCAGCATGTCGGCGATCATTTCGGTATCGCTGTCCTCGCGCACCCGGGTCGCGATCACCCAGGGGAGGAATTCTTCATAGCGGGCGACATCGGCCACCATGTCGAACATCTGCTCCGGCGAGTAGGGAAGCCGGCGAGTCTCACGAATTCCGGGCATCAGCTGCGCTTGCCTGCCTTCTCTGCGCCCCGGGCCAACTTTGCCTCGCGCGCCGCCTTCATCTGCGCAAAATCGTCTCCCGCATGATAGCTGGAGCGGGTCAGCGGGCTCGAAGCGACCTGCAGGAACCCTTTCGCCCGGGCAATGGCGCCATAGGCCTCGAAGGTCTTGGGCGTAACGAACTCCTCTACCCTGGCATGCTTCGGAGTCGGCTGGAGATACTGGCCCAGAGTGATGAAATCGACATCGGCGCTGCGCATGTCGTCCATCACCTGATGGACTTCGAGCCGCGCCTCGCCCAGCCCCATCATCATGCCCGATTTGGTGAACATCATCGGATCATGGCGTTTCACTTCCTCGAGCAGGCGCAGCGAAGCATAATAGCGCGCGCCGGGGCGGATGGTCGGGTAGAGCCGCGGAACCGTTTCGAGATTGTGGTTGTAGACGTCAGGCCCGGCAGCACAGATCGCCTCCACCGCCTCGCGCATCTTGCCGCGGAAATCGGGCGTGAGAATCTCGATCGTCGTGCCGGGCGTCTCGCGCCGGATCGCCTCGATCACCTTGACGAACTGCCCCGCCCCGCCATCCGGCAGATCGTCGCGATCGACGCTGGTGACGACGATGTGCTCGAGACCCAGTTTCGCCGCCGCGGTCGCGACATGTTCTGGCTCCAGCGGATCGACCACGCGCGGCATCCCCGTTTTGACGTTGCAGAACGCGCACGCCCGCGTGCAGACGTCGCCGAGGATCATCACCGTCGCGTGCTTCTTCGTCCAGCACTCGCCGATATTCGGGCAAGCCGCTTCCTCGCACACCGTATTGAGGTTGAGTTCGCGCATCAGCGCGCGGGTCTCATGGTATCCCTTGCTGACCGGGGCTTTCACCCTGATCCAGTCGGGCTTGCGCTGTCTTTCGGGCTGCGGAACTGCGGATAGGTCGTTCATGGGGACCATCTAGGCGCGAGGCTTGTCAGTCGCAAGCGTGCGCGGCATGGGCTGGTTATGACCGATATCACTCCGGAACTTGCCGAACTCCTCGCCGGCTACCGGCGATTTCGCGAAAAGGACTACAAGGTCGAGCGCGAGCGCTGGGCGCAATTGCGCGAAGGGCAGCAGCCGCGGGTGATGCTCATCGCCTGTTCCGACAGCCGGGTCGATCCGGCACAAATCTTCGATGTCAGCCCAGGCGAGATTTTCGTGATCCGCAATGTGGCGGCGCTGGTTCCGCCCTTCGAGACGACTCCCGGCCGTCACGGGGTGTCGGCGGCGCTCGAATTCGCAGTGCAGGTGCTCAAAGTGCGCGAGATCCTCGTCATGGGCCACGGCATGTGCGGCGGGTGCCAGGCCGCATTGACCCAGGCGATGCATGGCTGCGCGCCGGGAGAAGGCGGCTTCGTTGCCGACTGGATCAGTCTGCTCGACGAAGCACGCGAGCCGATCGCGAGGGAGCTGGGCACGACCGGATCCGAGGCGGAACGAGCGATGGAGCAAGCCGCGGTCAAGGTCAGCCTCGAAAACCTGCGCACCTTCCCTTGCGTGCGCGAACTCGAAAAGCGCCATGAATTGACGCTGCGCGGCGCCTTCTTTGCGATCTCGGACGGGGTGCTGCATCTGCTGGACGAGCGCAGCGGGAAGTTCAAACCGGCCTGAGGCGGCGGGCAGTGCGACTGCTGACAAGCCATCTGCGAACTTGGCGGACGATCCTATCGTCAATCGCGGCATTCCGTCATAGTCGTCATCGTATCGCAGGGAGGCCGGATTGCCGCGCAAGACTCAGATCGTCGTGGTGGGAGGAGGCGCAGGCGGACTCGAGTTGGTTCGCCGCCTCGGCGCCAAATACGGCCGCAAGCATCACGACATCATTTTGGTCGAGAAGAATCGCACCCATATCTGGAAACCTCTCCTGCATGAGGTCGCGGCGGGCTCGCTCGACGCGAACATGGACGAGGTCGGTTACCGCAGCCACTGCCACCGCTGGGGCTACCGCTTCTTCAACGGCCAGCTGGAAACCGTCGATCGAGAGGCGCGCCAGGTTATCCTTGCGCCTTTGCTCGACGAGGATGGCAGCGAGTTGGTCGGGCGGCACGCAATCCGCTTCGACTATCTGGTCGTCGCGGTCGGCTCGGTGACCAACGACTTCGGCACGCCGGGCGTCGCCGAGCATTGCATGGTCCTCGACGACCGGGCCGGTGCCGATCGTTTCCGCAACCGCCTGCTCGACCATTGCCTGCGCGTTTCCCGCGCCATGAGCAACGATCCCGGCGCCGACGCGCATGTACGCATTGCGATCGTCGGCGGCGGAGCGACCGGAGTTGAGTTGGCGGCGGAGCTATACAACTCGGCCGCTGCGTTGCGTCATTACGGGCTTGAAGTGTTCGATGAGAGCCGGCTGCAAATTTGTCTGATCGAAGCCGGGCAGCGCATTCTCCCAGCCCTGCCGGAGCGCCTTGCGGACGCGGCCAGGGCGGAGCTGGAAGCGCTCGGAGTCACCGTCCTGACAGGAGTGCAGGTGACCGAAGCGGTGCCGCACGCGATCCTCACCGCCGACGGACAGCGCTTCGAAGCCGACCTGCTCGTATGGGCCGCTGGCGTAAGGGCGCCCGAATGGCTTGGTGCGCTCGGTCTGGAGGTAAACCGGAACAACCAGTTGGTCGTGCGCGAAACGCTCCAGACCACGCGCGACGAGCGCATCTTCGCGATTGGCGATTGCTGTGCGTTCACACCGGCCGGCGCCGACCGCCCCGTTCCTCCGCGCGCGCAGGCGGCACACCAGATGGCGGCCACCGTCTATCGGAACCTCGTCAGGTTGCAGCTGGACCGTCCGCTGGAGCCGTTCGTCTACCGTGATCATGGCTCGCTGGTTTCGCTAAGCCGCTATTCCACCGTGGGCAGCTTGATGGGCAATCTCGTCGGAGGGCGAATGGCGATCGAAGGGCGGCTGGCGCGGCTTGTCTATACGTCGCTCTACCGTATGCACCTGATCTCCATCCACGGCTGGCTGAAGGGCGTCGCTTTGCTGCTGGTCGGCCGAGTCAACCGGATCATCCGGCCGCGGCTGAAGCTGCATTGATCTCCGCGCCTGACCGCGGTTGCCTGGGAACGGACACGCTGCTTCGCAGCGCGGTGCCGCTGCCCGGTAAGACGGCCTTGCGCGCGCTTCCGCCCTGCCCCATCTAGCACTCCATGTCTGAGACCCACGCTCCCAACATCGCCTTGCTGATCGATGCGGACAATGTTCAGCCCGAAGGGATCGACGCGGTGCTGACCGTCCTCGCCGAGCTCGGTCAGGTCAATATCCGGCGCGCCTATGGCAACTGGGCGAAGGATGCGCTGAAACGCTGGGACGACATTACAAATCGCTATGGCATCCGCCCATATCAGCAATTCGACCTCACTCGCGGCAAGAACGCCACCGACATGGCGATGACGATCGATGCGATCGATCTGCTCTACCAGGGCAAG
>DASWIR010000370.1:0-6873 GCA_036397575.1 Alteraurantiacibacter sp.
CTGTAATACATGTCGAACTCGACCGGGCAGGGGGTCGTCTCGGTACGGATGACCTCCTCCCACTTGAGTTCGGCATAGGCGTCGATCTGGTCTTTCGAGAAGACGTCGCCGGCCAGCAGGAAGTCGTGATCGGCTTCCAGCGCCTCCAACGCTTCGCGCAGCGACCCGCAGACGGTCGGAACCTCGGCCAGCTCGGCTGGCGGAAGGTCGTAGAGGTTCTTGTCCATCGCATCGCCCGGATGAATCTTGTTCTGGATTCCGTCCAGGCCGGCCATCAGCAGCGCCGAGAATGCGAGATAGGGATTGGCGAGCGGATCCGGGAAGCGGAACTCGACACGCTTGGCTTTCTCGCCCGCGCCATAGGGGATGCGGCAGGAGGCCGAGCGGTTGCGCGCCGAATAGGCCAGCAGCACGGGAGCTTCGAAGCCCGGCACCAGCCGCTTGTAGCTGTTGGTGGTCGGGTTGGTGAAGGCATTGATCGCCCGGGCATGCTTGATCACGCCGCCGATGTAATAAAGGCAGGTGTCGGAAAGCCCGGCATAGCCATTACCGGCGAAGGTCGGCTTGCCGTCCTTCCAGATCGACATATGGGTGTGCATGCCCGAACCATTATCGGCCTTGATCGGCTTGGGCATGAAGGTCGCGGTCTTGCCATATGCATGGGCGACCTGCTGCACGACATATTTATATACCTGCACGCGGTCGGCTGTGGTGACGAGGTCGCCATAGGTGATGCCCAGCTCATGCTGCGCAGCGGCCACTTCGTGATGGTGCTTGTCCATCGGCAGGCCCATTTCGAGCATCGTCGAGACCATCTCGCCGCGGATGTCCATGCAGCTGTCGACCGGCGGGACCGGGAAGTAGCCGCCCTTGGCGCGCGGACGGTGACCCATATTGCCGCCATCATATTCGCGCCCGGTATTGGTCGGCAACTCGATATCGTCGAGCGCGAAGCCCGAACCGGCATAGCCATCCTCGAACTGCACGTCGTCGAACATGAAGAATTCGGGCTCCGGCCCGACATAGACCGAGTCGCCGATGCCGGTGGACTTGAGATAGGCTTCGGCACGCTTCGCGGTCGAGCGCGGATCACGCGAATAAAACTGGCCGTCGCTGGGTTCGACGATGTCGCAGAACAGCACCATCATCGGAGTCGCGCTGAACGGATCGATATAGGGCTGCGACAGGTCCGGCTTCAGGATCATGTCGGATTCGTTGATAGCCTTCCAGCCTTCGATCGACGAACCGTCGAACATCAGGCCGTCTTCCAGCGCATCTTCGTCCATCACACCGGCGCACATCTGCAGGTGCTGCCACTTGCCCTTGGGATCGGTGAAGCGCAGGTCGACCCATTCGATCTCCCCGTCCTTGATCTGCTTCACGACATCTTTTGCACTGGACATTGGTTTCTTTCCTCCGAAAACAAAAGGTTGGTTCGTTATCTGTGTTGTTCAGGCAGGGGCGATCCCGCCCGGTGTTCGTATCGCCCGATCAAATCGCCTCATCGTCGCGTTCGCCCGTGCGGATACGCAGGGCAGTGTCGATGGTGGAAACGAAGATCTTGCCGTCGCCGATACGGCCGGTCTGCGCAGCATTGGCGATCGCTTCGACCACGCGTTCGGCCTGGTCGTCCGAAACGACCACGTCGAGCTTAACCTTGGGCAGGAAGTCCACGACATATTCGGCTCCGCGATAGAGCTCGGTATGGCCCTTCTGGCGGCCGAAGCCCTTGGCTTCGGTAACCGTGATGCCGGAAACCCCGACATCATGCAGCGCCTCTTTCACCTCGTCCAGCTTGAACGGTTTGATGATCGCTTCAATCTTTTTCATCGGGCCCCCAACTTGCTCTCCCGGCTGCGCTATCCCTGCGGGCGCTGCCCACTGGCCTTCATCTCTTCAAGAATCATGCCAAGGCGTCAGTTGCGGACCTAGAGGATCGTGAGGCCGCAAGAAAGGGTGGATTCGCAACATAAGGGGCCGGACCGGGACGGTCCGGGCAATAATCCTGCGCGGGTGCAAACCGCCATGGCGGATAATTGGACAGGAGTGTGCCCAAATTTTGGGCAGCACCACGGGTTAGAGGCGCAGTCCGGCGGTTTCCGGCAGGCCAGCCATGAGGTTCAAGCTTTGCACTGCGGCGCCGCTGGCACCCTTGCCGAGATTGTCGAGCACGGCGACGAGCCGCGCCTGGGAGCCGTCCGCCGAGGCGAGCACGTAGAGTTCCATCCTGTCGCTCGGTGCGCGCGATCTGCGCAGCAGAAGCTCGCCTTCGGGGTCCTGGCCCATCACCACCACCCGGCTTTCGCCGTAGAAGTTGGCCAGCCATTCGCGCATCGCTTGCGGAGTGCCGGCGCCATGCATGGCGGCAAGCGGCAGCGGCACTTCGACCACCATCCCGCGATGGGCCGGGATCACCGCCGGGGTGAAGAGCGGAGGAAGAGCCAGGCCGCAACGCTCCTGCATTTCGGGTACGTGCTTGTGGCCGAGCGCCAGGGCATAGCCGCGCCAGGCGATATCGGCGTCTTCTTCGAAGCGTGCGATCAGCGGCTTGCCGCCGCCCGAATAGCCCGACACCGCGTTGCAGGTGTAAGGCCAGTCGGCAGGCAGCAACCCGGCGCGAACGAGCGGTGCGATGAGCCCGATGAAACCGGTCGAATAACAGCCGGGGTTCGAGATCCGATTTGCTTCGGCGACGGCGCTATGCCCGCTGATTTCCGGAAAGCCATAGACCCATCCCGGCGAGGTGCGGTGTGCGGTGGATGCATCGATGATCCGGACGTCGGACCCTTCGGCCAGCGCCACCGCCTCACGTGCCGCATCGTCGGGGAGGCACAGGATTGCGAATTCCGCTTCGGCCAGCGCCGCGCGCCTCGCGTCCGCG
The DNA here is from genome assembly GCA_036397575.1 of Alteraurantiacibacter sp. Taxonomy (GTDB): domain Bacteria; phylum Pseudomonadota; class Alphaproteobacteria; order Sphingomonadales; family Sphingomonadaceae; genus DASWIR01. Next base: position 2,882 of record DASWIR010000370.1, read on the forward strand.
CTCTTGCGTTCTTCCTCGCCCAGCACGAGCAGCGCGAACTCGTCGCGGCCTGCCAGCCGCTCGGCGATTTCGAGCCCGGTTGTGCCGGCCGCCCCGTCGATGAAGACCTTGTGCGCCATTGCCGCTTGCCGCCCGTCAGTTGACCGGCTCGAGCCGGTCGATATGAACATAGCCCACAGGCCCTTCCGGACCAAGGCAGCCCCAGGCCCAGGCGCCCGACAGATCCAGCACCTCGAAGCTGTCACCTTCCATCAGCGTGCAGACCTCTTCGGCACCTTCCGCCGGCGCCGCCAGCACAGGGGCGCCGCCGGGCATGACCGCGCGCGGCTGAGGCACCACGTAATGCGGCACGAAGTAGCGCCCGGCGAACGCGATATGGGCCAGATCCCCGCGGATCGGCATCCGCGCGGCGTCGGGCCGCGGAACGGGGCCGGAAAGGGTATAGGGACCCTGCGTCGCATCCTTGCCGCTCATCTGCGGATTATCGTCCAAATCCTCGCATCCCCATGGGAAGAGGCGCCGCTTAGACGGCGGATCGTCTGCGGGCAAGGTCATGGCCCTGCGCCTCCACGCCTATCCGAAGCGAGCCATCAACATGTGGAAGGCTGCGCGCAATCCCAATGCTTCCCCGCCCTTGGGCCGGCCGGGTTTCGCCGTGGGGCGCCAGGCAAAGGTATCGAAATGCACCCAGTCTATGGGAACGCCGTCCTTTCCGGTGCCGACGAATTTGTCGAGGAACAATGCCGCCACGCTTGCTCCGGCATAGGAATTGCCATGAGCGTTGTTCGTATCGGCGATCGGCGATTTGAGCCACTCGGCGTAAGCTTCGTGGAGCGGCAGGCGCCAGATGGGATCGTCATGTTCCAGGCCGGCGGCGATCAGCGCGTCGGCGGTGGTATCTTCGCGCGCGAACAAAGCCGGCAGGTCCGGGCCGAGCGCCACCCGCGCCGCGCCGGTCAGCGTTGCGAAATCTATGATGAGTTCGGGCTCGCTCTCGCTCGCCAGTGCCAATGCATCGGCCAGGATCAGGCGGCCTTCGGCATCGGTGTTGCCGATCTCGACCGTGATCCCCTTGCGGCTCTTCAGCACGTCGCCGGGGCGGAAGGAATTACCGGAAATGGCATTCTCGGCCGCCGGGACGAGGCAGGTCAGATGCACGTCCAGCCGTGCGCCCATCACCAGATCGGCCAGCGCCAGCGCGTGGGCCGCGCCGCCCATGTCCTTCTTCATCAGCGCCATGCCGCTGGCCGGCTTGATGTCGAGCCCGCCGGTATCGAAGCTGACTCCCTTGCCGACTATGGCAACGCGCGGGGATTTCGCCTTGCCCCATTCGAGCTGGATCATGCGCGGGGCGTGGTGGCGCGCGGCGGCGCGGCCGACCGCATGGACCATGGGGAATTCGCGCTCCAGCGCGTCGCCCCTTGTTACCTGCACTTTTGCGCCATGGGCCTTCGCGATCTTCTCGGCTTCCGCCTCCAGCGCGGCGGGCCCCATATCCTCGGCAGGCGTGTTGACGAGATCGCGGACCAAGGCGACCGCGCGTGCTTCGGCCAGCGCCGGTTCGATCTGTTTGACCTGGTTGGTCAGCAGGATGCGCGGGCCATCGCCGTCCTTCTTCTTTTTCTTCTTTCCATCCTCGCCGCTGCGATAGCGCTCGAAGGCATATTGCGCGGTCTGCCAGCCATGCAGCGCGGGCCCGGGATCGCCGGCGGCACGGCGATAGGTGCCGGCGGGCAGCTTTTCAGCCAGCCTGGCCATGCACCAGCTGGAAAGCTCGCCGGGATTCGCGACCCCGCCCACCGCGAACCAGCCGTCGCCGTTGGGCACGATTGCAGTTTCATAGCCGGCGCCGGTGAACTTCTGCGCCTCCACGGCGGCGCGCTGTCCGGCCGAGAGCGTCTTCATCCAGTCGGTGAAGCCGTCTTTGTCGACGAGGTGAATGTCGATCGCGTCCTGGCCGCGATCGGGCTGGATCAGGTCTTGTTTTTCGCTCATATTGTCCCACTAGGCCCAATTACCCGCAATTTTCGAGAGTGTTCTAGACGATGATCCACCGGGTAGCACTATTCCTGCTGGCGGTGCCGCTTGCCGCCTGCGATAACGAGATGTCCGCCGGCGCCGAAGACGCGATGCCGTCCGACGATGTTCCGGTTGCTGCCGGGAGCCCGGACGTATCGGGGGCCGCTGCTGCGGCAGGCGGCGCGCGCAGCGTCAGCGAAGAGAACGAGGTCTGGAATTTCGATTATTCCTACCCTGCGGCGGCAGGGCAGATTCCCGGTCTTGCCGCCTTGCTCGACCAGCGGCTGGATACTTCGCTTCAGGAGTTGAAGGGGATGGCGATCGAGGCGCGCGCCGATGCGGACAAGAGCGGCTTTCCTTTCAATGCCTATGCGGAATCGACCAGCTGGAAGGTCGTCACCGACCTGCCGCGCTGGCTGAGCTTGTCGGGTGAAATCTACAGCTATACGGGCGGTGCGCATGGCAATAGCGGATTCGACACGCTGCTGTGGGACCGCGAGGAAGACAAGGCGCGAAAGCCGGAGGAACTGTTCACCTCGCTTGCCGCGCTGGAAGCGGCGATGCGAGAGGACTATTGCGAGATGCTCGATCGTCAGCGCGCGGAAAAGCGCGGCGAGCCGGTCGTGGAAGGCAGCGACGGCCTGTTTGACGAGTGCCCGGGATTCGGCGACCTCACGATCATCCTCGGTTCGTCGAACAACCGCACATTCGACCGGGTCGGCTTTCTTGCCGCGCCCTATGTCGCGGGCCCCTATGCGGAAGGCAGCTACGAAGTGACCTTGCCGGTCAACCGGGCGGCGAACGCGGCGGTGAAGCCGGAATTCGACGCCGCCTTCACCGCGGCGAAGTGACCCCCTCGCAATTGGCGGCCTCCTTCGCTACATGAGCGCGATGGACCAATATCAGCTAATTGACGGCAGCGAGACCGTCTATCGCGACGGCACTATCAAGCTTCACGGGCCCGAGGGGTTCGAGGGGATGCGCCGCGCCGGGCGTCTGGCCGCCGAGATACTCGACGCGCTGGTGGATGTCGTCCAGCCCGGCGTCAGCACCGAGCATATCGACGATTTCGTGCGCGGGATGACGCTCGATGGCGGTGCGGTGCCCGCGACGCTGGGCTATCGCGGCTACCAGCATAGCTGCTGCACCTCGATCAACCATGTCGTGTGTCACGGCATACCGTCTTCGAAGACTCTGAAGGAAGGCGACATCGTCAATATCGACGTCACGCCGCTGCTCGACGGCTGGCATGGCGATTCCAGCCGTATGTATCTCGTCGGCGATGTGCCGTTGAAGGCGAAGAAGCTGATCGAGACGACTTACGAGTGCCTGATGATCGGGATCGGGAAGGCGAAGCCCGGCGCCCGGCTGGGCGATATCGGTGCTGCGATCCAGGAGCATGCGGAAGCGCAGCGCTACGGCGTGGTGCGCGAATTCTGCGGTCACGGCGTCGGGCGGTTGTTCCACGATGCGCCCGAAGTGGTCCACGCGGCCCGCGCCGGGACGGGGCCGGAGCTGAAGCCCGGCATGTTCTTCACCATCGAGCCGATGATCAATCTCGGCAAGGCACCGGTGAAGCTGCTGAATGACGGGTGGACTGCGGTAACGCGCGACAAGAGCCTCTCGGCGCAGTTCGAACATTCGATCGGCATCACCGAGGATGGCTGCGAGATTTTCACCAAGAGCCCGAAGGGTCTCGACGCGCCGCCTTACACCAGCGCCTGAAATTCACCGTCATTGCGAGGAGCCGCAGGCGACGCGGCAATCCAGCTCCGGCGGGACTGGATTGCTTCGCTTCGCTCGCAATGACGAAACGCGGCGTTTTTAACCCTCCCGCGCCGCTCTTATCGCAGCGCCCGCGGCGAAAGGCGCCAGCGCCACCAGCGCCAGGCTGATCGCAGCGGTAAGTGCAATGCCGCTTTCCCCGCCGGTCGAGAGCGCGCCTGCGCCGAAAACCAGCAGCGGCACGGCCA
>DASWIR010000371.1:0-3855 GCA_036397575.1 Alteraurantiacibacter sp.
GTCTACGAACAGCGCGCGGAAATCATGGATTCCGAAACTGTCGACGATGTCGTGGTGGCGATGCGTCAGGACGCGATCAATGCGATCGTCGTCAACGCTTGCCCGCCGGGTTCCTATCCCGAGCAGTGGGACGTCGAAGGACTGAAAGCGAAAGTCTCCGATGTGCTGGGCGTCGATGCGCCGATCGATGCGTGGATGCAGGAAGATGCGCTCGAGCCCGAACTGATCGAACAGCGGCTGCTCTCCATCGCCGAAGAGAAGATGGAGGCGAAGATCGGCGAGACCGACGAGTCGATATGGCGCCAGGTCGAAAAGAGCGTGCTCCTCGATCGGCTGGACTATCATTGGAAGGAACATCTGGCGACGCTCGACGCGCTCCGCCAGGTCGTGTTCCTGCGCGCCTACGCGCAGAAGCAGCCGATCAACGAATACAAGCAGGAAGCCTTCGGCCTGTTCGAAAACATGCTGGAAACGATCCGCGAAGACGTGACCAAAATACTCCTGACCAGCCAGCTGCGGATGGCGGCCCCGCCGCCTCCGCCGCCGCTGCCCGAGCTGCCCGAATTCCTCACCGGCCATGTCGATCCCTTCACGGGCATGGACAATGCGGAAGGCAAAATGGCGGGAGCCGAGGCGATCCTCGGCTCGCTCGCCGGTGCGCCGCGTGCGGCAGTGGGGCCGGGCGCGGTAGGCGCCGCCGATCCCTATGCCCATATGGGGATCAACCGGAATGCACCGTGCCCCTGCGGATCGGGCAACAAGTACAAGCATTGCCACGGCGCCGCGTCCTGAGGTTCGCGGCGGGCTTGCCTCAATTGTAACGAGTGTTAATATCGTGCCTTGGAGGGAGGGGCGCGATGCAGATAACGAAACTCGATCTGCCGCGGTGCCAGGTCGGCGAGGGTCCTGTGTGGGACGTTGCCGATCAGGCGCTCTATTACATCGACATTCTCGAACAGAAGGTATTCCGCTGGGATCCCGAAGGCGGCGAGCTGAGGCAATGGGACGTGCCCGACATGATCGGCTCGATGGCGCTGCGCGAGGGTGGCGGGGCGATCGTCGCGCTCGTGACAGGCATACACACGCTCGATTTCGAGACCGGCGAGGTAAAGCCTCTCGCGCTGATGGAGCCGGAAAACCCGGCGATCCAGCTTGCAGACGGGAAGGTCGACCGCGCGGGGCGGTTTGTCTTCGGCACCAGCCACCGCAAGGCGCAGGAGCCGCTCGGCGGGCTCTATTCGCTCGGCGCTGACGGCCGGATCGCGCAGCTCGACAGCGGCCTGACCCTCGGCAACGGCCCGTGCTGGTCGCTCGACAACCGCACGCTCTACCATGCAGACAGCATGCGCCATACGATCTACGCTTACGACTACGATCTGGAGACCGGGGCGGCCGCCAACCGGCGCACCTTCTTCGATTCGAGCGACTTTGGCCCAATTCCCGACGGAGCGACCGTCGATGCGAATGGCGATCTGTGGGTCGCGATCTGCGAGGGCGGGGTGGTGCTGCAGCTCTCTTCGGCAGGCGAGGTTAAACAGGCGATCGAAATGCCGGTGCGCTGCCCGGCCAGCTGCATGTTCTTCGGCCCGGATCTCGACCGGCTGTTCGTGCCGAGCATCGACCCCACCTTCATGGGCCGTCCGGACAATGAGCTGGCAGGAATGAATTTCGTGATCGACGGGCTGGGCGTCACCGGCCTGCCCGAGCCCCGCTTCGCAGGCTGATCGGTATGGAGCATTGCCGTCATGGATAGGCGCCTGCCGCCGCTGCTGGTCACGGTATTCGTCAACATCGCAGGTTTCAGCCTGATCCTGCCTTTGCTGCCGTTTTACGGTCAAGTGTTTGGGGCAGGGCCGTTCGAGATCGCGCTTCTTTTCGCCGCATATTCTGTCGGCAATGTCTTCGGAGAAATCCACTGGGGCCGGCAATCGGATGTATGGGGCCGGCGCAAGGTATTGGTCGTCACCACCTTCCTTGCAGCGCTGAGCTATGTCGCTTTCGCCTATGCGCCGACATTGTGGGCGGCGATCGGTATCCGTGTCGTAAGCGGGTTCTTTTCCGGCACGCTCAGTACCTGCCAGGGCTTCATAGCGGATGTCTCTCCGCCAGAGCGCCGGGCGAAGACGATGGGCTATTTCGGTGCGGCCTTTTCATTGGGCTTCGCTTTCGGCCCTGTGCTGGGCGGACTTTTCGCGGGCGAGGAAGTGGTAGCTGAAAGCTTCCGCCTGCCGATCTTCCTGGCAGGCGGGTTATCGCTTGCGGCGTCGCTTTGGAGCCTTGCCGTGCTGCGCGATGCCGTGCCGCCCAAGGGCAAGGGTGCGCCGCTTCCGAAATATAGCGAAGCCTTCAACTTCGTCGGCAGCCAGCCGCTGCTGGGCAGCCTGTTCGTGATCTCCTTCTTCGGTATTGCCGCCTTTGCCTCGATGGAGGCGATCTATGGCCTGTGGAGCGAGGCGAATTTCGGCTGGAGCGCGAGAGATCTCGGTTTCGCCTTCCTGGCTATCGGAAGCGGAGGGCTGCTTGCCCAACTTGTTCTGATAGGACCGCTGGTTGCCCGTTTCGGTGAGGCGCGGGTGATCCTGATCGGCCTGTTCCTGCTGGCACTGTCGATGTTCCTGCAGCCGGTGATCCGCCTGCCCATATCCGGCGTGCTGCTGATGGGCCTGCTCATGACCGGTCACAGCCTCGCCTTTCCTTCGGCTGGCGCTCTCCTGTCCCGCAACACGCCGCCCGAGCGGCAGGGGAGCATAATGGGCCTGCTGATGGCGTCCAACGCGATCGGACGGATCGTCGCTCCGCCAGCATTCGGGTTGATCTATGGGGCAGTGGGGCATGATGCGCCATGGTATGCCGGAGCGGTAATGATCGGCCTGGTCATGCTCGTTGGTTGGCACGCGGTGCAGCTTAGCGACCGCTCCAAACGTGCCGGAGCCTGAGCCCTTAGTCGCCGAGGAAATTCAGGATTTCTCGCGCCGCCCGCGGCCCGGCATGGCCGTCCCATCCCTCGGGAGCTGTGCCGGTCTTATAAGTTCCGTCGAGCACGTGCCGCGCCGCCGGAAGGATGCTCGCCGGATCGGTACCCAGCAACGTGTTGGTACCGATTTCGATCGTCACCGGCCGTTCCGTATTGGCGCGCAATGTGAGGCAGGGAGTGCCGAGCCAGGTAGTCTCTTCCTGTACACCGCCGCTGTCGGTCACGACCAAAGTCGCCAGCTTTTCCAGCGTGATAAAGATCGAATATTCGAGCGGGTCGAGCAGCAGTACGTTGTTAGCGAATTGCGGGACGATCGGATCGTCGAGCCGCGCATAGGTGCGCGGATGGATCGGGAATACCACGGGGATCGATTCCGCAAGCTCGTTGATCGCCTCGACGATCTTGGCCAGTCCTTCGCGCTCGTCGACATTGGATGGGCGATGCAGCGTTACCAGCGCGAAACGGTCCGGCAGGGTCAGGCCCGCTCCTGGTAATGCCTCTTCGCCCTGCGGCAGGATACGCTTGAGGCTGTCGATCATGACATTGCCGATGAAGGCAATTCTGTCGGCAGGCACGCCTTCCGATTTGAGAATCCGGTCGGCCGAGCGGGAATGAGTGAGCAGCAGGCTGGACAGCCGGTCGGTAACGAGGCGATTGACCTCTTCGGGCATCGACATGTCGCCGGAGCGCAAGCCTGCTTCGACATGGATCACGGCAATGCCCATCTTGGCCGCAACCAGCGTTCCCGCCAAAGTCGAATTGACATCGCCATAGACGGTGAGGGCGAGCGGCCGCTGCTCCTCGAACAGCTTCTCGAGCGCAATCATCACCTTGCCCGTCTGTTCGGCATGGCTACCCGAGCCGATGCCGAGGTTGAAATG
>DASWIR010000372.1:0-5060 GCA_036397575.1 Alteraurantiacibacter sp.
ACGATCGAGGCCATCGGCTGCAGGATACGGTCGTATTTGGCGCCCAGCACATTGGCGAGGATCACCTTCTTCGCGCCCTTGGCCTCGCGCACGCGCTCGTCATTGGGGAGGTTGAAGGCGATGGTCTGTACGCCCGGGACATTGTCGCCGCCGCCGCGCACCTGGTCCGCCACCACTATCGGGCTTTCGAAGCCGCGAGTGAAATTCTTGTGCTCGTCGGGAATCGGAAGGTTGGCCTCCATATCGCGCAGGTAAGCCTTGTATTTGTCGAGCGCGGCGGATTCCTCGGGGCTCTTGAGCGTGACGAAGCTCTCGAACGCGGTCTTCGTGCCGTAAAGCCCGTCGGTATAGACCTCGTAGGGGCCGATCGCGATTTCGATCGGCGTTCCTTCGAGATCCATCCAGGCGAGCTCGCTTTCGAAATAGTCGTCCGAGAGGAAGGCCTCGGCGCGCAGATTCAGGAAGCGTTTGAGGCTGGGGTTGCTGGTCCTTGCCGCTGCCTGGCGCAGGAGGCCGGCCGCCGGCTCGAGCCATTCCTTGTATTCCACCGAATAGGGCACGGCGACGAAGCCTTCGCCCTCGCGTTTCACCACCGTATAGGGGCTGAGCAGTGCCTCCTTCTGGTCCGGGTTCGCCTCCAGATAGGCATCGAACTCCTCGCGGGTCAGATCGGCTGGGTAGAAGCCCGCCCCTTCCGGCATTTGCGCATCGCCATGGAAGGGATGCTTCTCGGCGATCTCGTCCCACGGGCCAAAATTACGGTCGAACATGTCGAGCAATTGCGCGTCGCCGGTGGCTCCGATCTGTTCGCGGACAGCCGGATTGTCCGGGCTGCGCTGGCGCAGGTAAATCTCGCTCATCAGGTCGGAGGCCTGGATCAGCAGGTTCACCACCTCGCGCTCTTCGGCGGTGAGGTAGGACGTGTCCGGCTCCATCCGGATCTCGGCGATCTTCGCCTGCTGTGCACCGATGTCGTAGCCGCTCTCGGTGCCGGCGGTTTCGGTGGCCGAATTGCAGGCCGACAGCGCGAACAGAGCTGTGGCGGCGATCGAGGTGGCGAAAAGGCGCATGGCGGTATCCGGCTGGTTGCAACAGAAACGAGGTGGTGGACTAGCGCAGCTTTGCGGTACTGTCACGAGATGCCGCCAATTGTCCCCTTCGCATCCTGAACGAAAGGATTCGTCCGGGAAAGCTGAACGCCATCGTCACGATAAAGGGCACATAAGGCACACCCTGTGCCCCTAGGTGAACCCTCCCAAAAGCCAGCATTTCCAATGCGTTAGGCACAAAGGGCACAGGGGCACACTTTGCCGGGTGCACGGGGGCACACAGCGAAGGAACGCTCAAAGCTCTCTTTCGTTATCCCCGCGAAAGCGGGAACCCCGTTACGAACATGGCCGACTGGGTCCCCGCTTTCGCGGGGATGACGAATTGGGGGTGAGACGGCTGAGACATGCTCCGCCGAGAGAACCGTTTCGAACAGACGATGTGAAAGAGCCGGTGCGATTGTGGACCGGGCGCTGCGCTGTAGGAAAGATGTTTTTCTTGATGCCAGTTTTCTTCGCCGTCAGTCCGAATTCGTCATTGCGAGCGGCGAAGGCGCGCGGCAATCCAGTTCCGGCACCAGCTGGATCGCCGCGTCGCCTGCGGCTCCTCGCGATGACGAACAGAGAACGAAAGATCCTGATCGGCTTCTTCCATCCGAAGACGGGTCAGATCACTGCTCTTCGGGCGGCAGTCCCATGATGAGCTGCGGTTCTTCGCCGCGCAGTTCCTGCATCGATACGATGGCGTTGATCTTGGCGCGCGACTTGGGCGTGCCGCCATATTCGAGGCCGGGCAGGAGTTCGGTGCCGAGGAACAGGTCCCATTTGCCGCTGGCCTCGAGCGCCGCGACCACGTCGTCGGGCTCGCCGCCCGCATCGACCGCCTTCTTCGCCTCTTCGACCAGCGCGCGGCTGAAGGCGGCGAAATCGAGGAAGCGCTGCCAGTTCTCGACATTGCCATGGCCTTCGATGATCGTGTCGACGCCGGTGATGCCCTTGCCGGCCTTCTCCAGCGTGTCCGCCAGCTTGACCGCACTGCCGCCCGAACCCGGATCGATCAGCGGCGCCATCGACCAGGCCATGATGTCGCCCATCATCACGGACTTGACCGCCGGGAACACGATGAAGGCGTCGCCATCGGTGTGGCCGGGGCCGTAATAATGCAGCTCGATCCGGTCATCCCCTTCGCCGAGTACCATGTGGTCTTCGAAGCTTTCCGTGGCCGGGTTGGCCGGGAACGGGCCGGAGGGCTGCGCCATCCGCGCGGCCGTGTTGGCCTGCGCAATTACGCGAAGATTGGACTGCAAGTCCTTGAAGAACTGGTTGGAGCCGACATGGTCCGGGTGCGAATGGGTGTTAAGCACCATGGTGACCGGCTTGTCGGTCACCTTGCGTATCTGATCGAGGATCGCCTGGCCGTTGTTGGGCAGCTTGGTGTCGATCAGCGCGACGCCGTCTTCCATCACCCAGACGACCGAATTCCCGCCCGCGCCGAAGATCTTGTAGAGATTGGGCGCGACTTCCTCGATATCGGTGATGCCGGGCAACTGCGGGCCCTGAGCCTGTGCCGCCTGCTCGCCCGAAAGGCCGGTGACGGTGGCCGCGGCCAAGCCTGCCGCAACGATCGAACCCAGGATTGCATAGCGCTTCATCAGACGACTCCCGCGAGAAATGTTCTTTGCGCAAACCAGTAGCTGCCCGCCGCTATAACCACAATAGAACCGGACAAATTCAACTTACGCGCCAGATCTGGCCGCTTGCGCCAGAGCCAGCCGATCGCCGCCGCGAGCGGAATAACAAAGGCCAGCTGCCCGATCTCGACACCCAGATTGAAGGAAAAGAGCGACCATCCCAGCGCATTGGGCGGAAGGCCGAACTCCGCCAGCACTCCGGCAAAGCCGAATCCGTGGATCAGGCCGAACAGTAACGCCGCTCCCGCGCGCAGGTCGCGCCCCTCGCCGCGCAGGAGATTGTCAACGCCGACTATGATTATGGTGAGCGCGATGGCGGGCTCGACGATCCATCCAGGAGGGCTCCAGATGGAGAGTGCGGCCAATGACAATGTGACCGAATGACCGACTGTGAAAGCGGTGACGATGATCGCGGTCTTCTTCCAGCCGCCGCCCAGCAACATCAGCCCGGCCAGGAACAGCAAATGGTCCGCGCCGATCAAAATGTGCCAGGCACCGGCGGGAACGAAAGTTTGGATGACATCCCAAGTCCCCGCCGCCGTGCCGCGGTAGAAGGTGCGCGGATCGCTGCCGGAGGAGAATATCCATTGCTGCGCCAGCGCGCCGTCCTCGTAGATGTTAGCGAAGGTCTGATGCTGCGGATCGTAGGGGAAAAGCTCGGAATCGAGCGTGAGCGACCCTCCCTCGATCATCGGCAAGGTGAAGGCGAACCGCAACGCATCGCTTTCGGCTATGGCCGTCGCCTCTCCCCACTGCGGATCAAGGCGCATTCCGTCCGCCCGCAGATCGACCCGTTCTGAGAGCAGGCGCTCGATCCGGTCGATCTCCGCCTCGGTCAGCGGGCGGGAAACCAGTTCCTCGGGATCCCCGATACCCAGCTCGTGGGCGGCATCGACCATGTGTACCGTGAGCATGCCGCGCGTGCCGTCTTCTCGAATATCGACATCGAGATAGGAAAACGGCGCCGGATGCGCCTGCGCCGGTCCCGCGAGGAGCAACGCGAGGATTAATCCCAAATATCGAAAGAATCGCGACAGCAGAATTTCGTCATTGCGACCCCGGCTTTGAGCCGGGGAAAGCAATCCAGCAGCGCGCGTGCCTGCACTGGATTGCCGCGCGGCCTGTGGCCGCTCGCAATGACGATTCAAAGCCAACTACGTCGCCCCCTGCCACCTTGCCGTCTTCAGCACATGGTCGCTGGCCTTGTCGCCAATCATGATCGCAGTCGCATTGGTATTGCCTTGCGGGATCGTCGGCATGATTGAGGCATCTGCGACCCACAGCCCTTCTACACCGCGCACTCGCAAGTCCGGATCGACCACGGCGAGCGGGTCTTCCGCCGCGCCCATTTTCGCCGTGCCCACAGGATGGAACATCGGGATCGTGGCGGCGCGGACATATTCTACCAACGCCTCCGTGCTTGCTGTCCCGGCGCCGGGGCGGACCTCGCCCGTCACGAAAGGTGCGATGGCCGCCTGGCCCATGACCCGCCGGGCGATCTCCAGCCCTTCGACAAGCTGGGCGACATCGTCTTCGCTGCCCAGCAGCTGGTGTTCGATCTTTGGTTTGTCCGAGGAGCTGGCGGAGCGCAGGCTGATCCGCCCGCGCGATTTCGGCCGCGCTAATGCGACAAAGCTGGCAATCGAGGCGGTGTCGCGCAATGCGAGGTTTCCTTGCGGCGTCACGTCGAAGGCGAAGGCGGAAAAGGCGATCTGCAGGTTCGGCGCGGGCAGCCCTTCGCGGCTTTTCACGAAAGCCTGGGCGTGGCCGATCCCGGTGGTCAGCGCCCCGCTGCGTGCAAAGAGCAGGCTCAGCAGCTGTTTGAACCCCGCCAGCCCCTTCGAATCATCATTGAGCGTGTGTGCCGAAACCTCGTTGACCAGATGGCAGCCGGGATGCTCCTGCAGGTTCGCGCCGACACCGGGCAGATCGGCGACCACACCGATCCCGTGCTCGCGCAGGTGATTGGCGGAGCCGATACCGGAGAGCATCAGCAGGCGCGGCGTATTGAGCGCGCCGGCAGACAGCACCACGCCTTCTTTCGCGCACAGCTCCAGCACTTCGCCGCCGCGCCGCACGGTAACGCCCACTGCGCGGCCACCCTCGATATCGACGCGGAGCACTTCGGCTTCCAGCATCACTTCGAGATTTGCAGGGGCGTCCTCGAGATAGCCCCGCGCACTCGAGCATCTCAGCCCGCCCCGCTGCGACAGCTGGATAAGGTCGACGCCTTCGGCCCGCTCCCCATTCAAGTCTTTCGAGCGCGGGAATCCCGCCTCCACCACCGCATCCATCCAGCTCTCGGTGATGGGATAGCGCGAGC
>DASWIR010000373.1:0-2514 GCA_036397575.1 Alteraurantiacibacter sp.
GATCGTAACGCCCTGCTGCAGGAGCGGGCGGATATTGGTCTCGCCGGCGAGGAACCACAGCATCTCCCGCAATGCCGGTTTCCAGTAGACCCGCTTGGTAGTGAGCAGTGGGATGCGGCCGCCGGAAATATCGAAGCGCAATTGCGTGCCGAAAAGCGACCGCGTGCCTATACCGGTGCGATCGATCCGTTCGTCGCCTTCCTCCCAGATCGCGCGCATCAGATCGAGATACTGCCACTCATAATGGTCCGTGGTGGAATCGAGAGGGGAGACCGGGTTCATGACCGGGAACTACATAGCCGGGTGAAGCTCACAAATGCATCAGTTTCATTGCGTGGTGGGTAGCCTGTCGAAAAGCCCGGCAAATCGGGACGAAATGCGCGCTTGCCACTCTATGCACCCATGCCTATAGGGCCGCCTCTGCCTCGCCCCCCATCTAATGTGGGCGCGCCGGTCGGGGAGTAGCTCAGCCTGGTAGAGCACTGTCTTCGGGAGGCAGGGGCCGGAGGTTCGAATCCTCTCTCCCCGACCATTTTCGCCAGCGACGCGAAGGGTTGCTTGCCTTAGCCGCCAAACCCCGCCAGCCTCCGCCCATGGGGGAAAGCTCCGCAGCACCGATCGCACCACCGCGCACTGTCGGCTGGGCCGGTACGTCGCTGATGCCGCTGAACGGCATGATCGGCGCGGGGATATTCGCCCTCCCCGCCATTCTCTACGCGTCGGTCGGCAATTTCGCCCCGTGGATGATTTTGCTGGGCGGAATTTTCTTCTTCCCGCTGGTCTGGTGCTTCGCGCGGCTGGCGGCGCGCTTCGACCATTCGGGCGGCCCGATTCTCTATGGCAAGGCCGCCTTCGGCAGCTTTGTCGGCTTCCAGTCCGGCTGGGGCCGCTATGCCTCCGGCATCGTCACCGAGGCGGCCAATGCCCATGTCGCCATATCCTATGCTGCCGCAGTGTGGCCGCTGATCGGCGATGAAGGCACCCGTCCCTGGGCAGTCGCAAGCTTTCAGCTGTTCTTTATCCTCATCAACCTGTTCGGCATGAAATCGGCGGTGCGCACTCTCGGCGGGATGACGCTCGTCAAGCTCTCGCCGCTGGCCCTGTTGATCCTTGCCGGCCTTCTGTGGGGCGATCCGGCTATCGGCCTGCGTCTGCCGGAATTCACTGCTATCGAAGGTGTGGTGCTGCTGACTTTCTATGCCTTCATGGGCTTCGAAGCGGTGGTGATGTCGGCTGGTGAGATGAAGCGACCCAAGCGCGATGTGCCCTGGGCGCTGGTCGCGATGCTCGGCGGAGTGACGGTGCTTTACGCGCTGATCTGCTGGGCGTTCATCGCCATCGATCCGCTGATTGCCAACGACGATACTGCGCCGCTGGCGGTTGCCGCCGCCGCCATCGCCGGGCCCGCCGGTGCGATCGCCATCGCCATCGCCGCCACATTCTCGATCGCGGCCAACGATCTCAACGGCTACATCGCCAATCCGCGCATGACCTACGGCATGGCCGAGCAAGGCATGCTGCCCCGCTGGTTCATGCATGTGTCACCAAGATTCAGGAGCCCGAACAATTCGATCCTGTTCTACGGCGCGGCGTGCATGTTTTTCGGCCTGATCGGCGGGTTCGAATTCCTCGCCATCGCCGGTACGCTGACTCGCCTCGTGATGTATGTAGTGACGGCCGCCGCACTGCCGGTGATTGCGCGGCGGGAGGATGGGCGCGTCGGCCTCGCGGATATCGCCATGGCAGCCATCGCGCTCGCCAGCTCTTTATGGGTGGCGACTCATGCGAAGCCTGACGCGTGGCTGGCGTTCGGCGCCCTGATCGGGGTGGGCACGCTGCTCTATTTTATCGCCCGGCGAGCCATTTCCCCTCCGCCGGTGCCAGTCACTTCCCCTTAATCCCCCAGACCTAACGGAACGGGCCTTGTAATCGAAACGTAACGCCCCCATTGGGAGCGAGCTTGGGCAGGCAAGCGCGCGGGAACAGATGAATTTCACCCATCCATGGTGTGACGACGACGGAGACAAGCTGCACGAAGAGTGCGGCGTGTTCGGCGTGATTGGCGCGCCGGATGCTGCAGCCGTCTGCGCGCTTGGACTCCACGCGCTGCAACATCGCGGCCAGGAAGCCGCCGGCATAACCAGTTTCGACGGGCGGGAATTCTACACAAGGCGCGGCCTCGGCCATGTGGCGGAGAATTTCTCCAGCGCCGAAGCGCTCGCCGAGCTGCCCGGCACAATGGCCGCAGGGCATGTCCGCTATTCCACCACCGGCGGTGCAGGCTTGCGCAACGTTCAGCCGCTCTACGCCGACCTTGCCTGCGGCGGCTTCGCCATTGCGCATAATGGCAACATCTCCAATGCGATAACGCTGCGGCGCGAGCTGGTGGAACGCGGAGCAATCTTCCAGTCGACTTCCGACACCGAAGTCATCATCCATCTCGTCGCAACCAGCAGGCAGCCTACGCTCATCGACCGGCTGGTCGATGCGCTGAACCAGGTGGAAGGCGCCTAT
>DASWIR010000374.1:0-3514 GCA_036397575.1 Alteraurantiacibacter sp.
CTATCGATCCGGCGTCGGGCAAACTTGCCGCAAGCCGCCGCGGGGCATAGCTTAACGCAATGGCGCGAACGCCCCATTCCTCCGTTTCCCAAGGCGAAGATGCGGCTTGGTCCTCGGCCGGACTTGGCCGCCGCGAGGCGATCAACCAGTGGCGCGAATGGGCCGCGAGCACTATCGCGCCGATCGAGGTCACATTATTCCATCCCGATGCCTTCGCTGCGCGTTGGACCAGCCATGGCATCGGGCAACTGCGTTTGCTCCACCTCCACGCCCCGGCGCAGCGAGTGACGCATACCGGGGCGGAAGGCAGTTCGGGCCGCGCGACGCCTTCGATCCAGCTCGTCTATGCACGGCAGGGGGCGCTCAAGACCCAGATGGGCGGCAAGCGCTTCACGGTCGAGCCGGGCCAGTTCGTGCTGCTCGACAATACCCGCTTCTATCAGATGGAGATGGAGACCGAGCACGAATGCATCGACCTGATGATGCCGCAGAGCTGGCTGGAGAAGCACCTGCCTGATCCCGGAGCGCTGCTGGCTCGGCCCGTCTCGGTGCGCCCTTCGGCAGGGTCGAGCCAGGCTTGTTGGGGCGCGCCATTGGGGGCGCTGTTGGAGACCATCCTCGAAGGCGGGCTGGATGAAGCGCCGCTGCCCAGGCCACTGATCGCCGAGCAGCTCGGCAGCCTGCTCAGCCTCGCCACCGGCTTCCACGAGCCGACTGAAGGTACGCGCCATCGGGGGCAGCTGGCGCGCCAGATATTGCGCCGAATCGAAAGCGACTATGCCGACCCGGAGCTGTCACCCGAACTGGTGGCTGCAGGCTGCGGCATTTCGAAGCGCTATCTGCAGACGCTGCTCGCGGCCAGCGGCACCAGCTTCGTGCAGGAACTCAACGCCAGCCGCCTCGACCGGGCGAGCGAATTGCTGTCCGATCCGCGCGCCGGCGGCCTCCCGATTGCGGAAATCGCCTTCCGCTGCGGTTTTCTCGATGCCGGCTATTTTGCCCGGCTGTTCCGCAAGCGATTCGGCATCACCCCGCGCGAATGGCGCGCGGGCCACGCACCGCAATCTTGACGAGAACCCGGCAGGCAGCGGCCTAGGCGGCGTCCGGCGCTGCGCCCTGCCCGGCTTCGATCAGCTTTGCGACTTCCGCCGCAACACAGGCTTTTGACAAGAGATAGCCCTGCATTTCCGTGCACCCCAGCGCTTTCACGATATCGCATTGCGCCTGCGTCTCGACGCCTTCCGCCGTCGTTGTCATTTTCAGGCTCTTCGCCATGCTGGCGACTGCCCCGACGATGGCATTCGAATCCCCCTCGTCGGCGAGCCCCGCCATGAAAGACTGGTCGATCTTGATCTTGTCGAAGGGAAACTTCTGGAGGTAGCTGAGCGAGGAATAGCCGGTTCCGAAATCGTCCATCGCAATTCGAACGCCCAGGTCGCGCAGCTTGGAAAGCTTGACGAGGACCTCGTCGGTATCGTCGAGAAGAATCGTCTCGGTGATCTCGATCTGCAGCCTTTCGGCGGAGAGTCCGGTAGCGGCCAAAGCATTGGCGACGACGCGGATAAGGTCCTGACTCTTGAACTGCACGGGCGAGACGTTGACCGCAATCGACACGTCATCGGGCCAGTTCGTGGCCTCCAGGCAGGCTTCGCGGATGACCCATTCTCCGATCCGCGCGATGATGCCCATTTCTTCCGCCACACCGATGAACTCGGTGGGCTCGACGAGCCCGCGTTCCGGATGGTGCCAGCGCAACAACGCTTCGCAACCGCATATCCGGTCTTCCTCGAAATTGATGAGCGGCTGGTAATAAAGTTCGAATTCCCGATTGACGAGGGCGCGGCGCAGCTCGAGCTCCAACTCGCGGCGCGCGGCCATCTTCTCATCCATTTCCTGCTCGAAAAAGCGGTAGATGCCGCGTCCTCCGGCCTTGGCCCCGTAAAGCGCCATGTCAGCACATTTGAGCAATTGCTCGTAACTGGTGCCGTCTTCGGGCGCCATCGCAATGCCGATGCTGACATCGACGAAGATTTCGTGGTCCGTGAGCTGGATCGGCCGGTTGATCGACTGGCGAAGGCGCGAAGCGAGCGCGGCGGCGGCCTCGGGCTTTTCGACATCCGTCAAGACGACGACGAATTCGTCGCCGCCCAGCCGGCCCACAAGGTCGTTGTCCCGCACGCATCCCTTGATGCTCCTGGCCACTTCCTGAAGCAGCTCGTCGCCGGTCTTGTGGCCGAGCGTGTCGTTGATGCCCTTGAAATTGTCGAGGTCGAGGAAGAAGACGGCAAGCTGTTGCTTGCGGCCGCGCTGCCGCAGCGCTTCATCGAGTTGCAGCTTCAACATGGCACGATTGGGCAATTCGGTCAGCGCGTCGTGATTGGCGAGGAATTCGGCCTTCCGCTCGGCCTCGAAATGCTCGGTAACGTCTTCATGGGTTACCACCCAGCCTCCACCGGGCAACGGCTGGTTCAGGACATGCATCGTGCGGCCGTCAGGCGTATCGATGTGCTGGCTGTGTGTCTGGCCGCGCGCAATGATGGCCTGGATGCCCCGGCAGTATTTTCCGACATCGCCTTCGAAAAGCCGGGCAGCCTTGCGGCTCTCGATCAGTTCCTCGATCGCCATGCCGGGCCAGACGCTGCCGTCCGCCAGCTGATACATGCGCAAATATTGGCGATTGCATAGTTTAAGACGGCTGTCGGGCCCGAATGTGGCCACACCGATCGGCAAATGATGCAACGCCTCTGTAAGTGCGGAAACGTTTTCGAAAATGTCGACGTGATCGTTCTCATTGGAAACGGCGCACGCCGTATCCTTTAGCGGCTGCAGGGTCCGTGCCATTCCATCCTCCTGAAATGCCACCCGGGATCCACTATGCAAAGGGCCCCTATCTGCGGCTCGGCCCTTCAAGTCCCATAAAATGGTTAAGGTTGGCTTGCGCGCCGGAACATGACGGACCCCTGCTCAGGTGAAATTCCACCACTGCTCAGTGAGTCATTGAGACAAAATCCCCTGCGTTTCTGTCCTATTTCACATGCGCGCGAATCCTTGGCACTTCGGCCCACCAGGCGTTAATCTCTCCGCCCAAGGAACCCGCGATTGAGATGCCGCAACGGCGCCGCGCGGGTGGCCGAGAGGATGCAAGGACATGGCAGACGAAAAGAAGAGCTTTCCGCTCCCCAGTTCGGTGAAGGTCGTTCCCGGCACGGAAGGCGCCCAGGCAGCCTATCCCTATTACATCCAGTTTCGCCCCGAAGATGACGAGCGGTTCTGGTTCTACAATTCGATGCACTTTCCCGAGCCGATGCATCATTTCGACATGATCACGGCCGAGGCCGCCTATTGCGCGCTGGGCAGCTTCAACACCCGCGTCCATGTGCTGCCGACCACCAAGGGGATCGACCACCGGATCGTCAACGGACGTGTCTTTATCGGCGGTGTGCCCGTGCTCGATCCCGAAGAGATCGAAGCCCGCACGGCCGAGTTCCAGCAGCGCGCCTTCTACTATTACGAG
>DASWIR010000375.1:0-3775 GCA_036397575.1 Alteraurantiacibacter sp.
GCGATTTCGTCATAAGCCCGTTCCAGCAGCGCCGGATCTTCTTTGGCGGAGGCGATCGGAATGGCGCGGCCGGTGCGAAAGATGAAATTCAGCACGGGCACACGGAAGATGTGATGATCCATCACAAAGCGGATCGGGCGGCGGCAGGCCGCCGCGATGATGAGCGCATCGACGTAGCTCACGTGGTTGCACGCGACGACCGCCGGCCCCTCTTCGGGAATGTTCTCGAGCCCGCTTTTCTCCAGCCGATACACCGAGTGAATCAGCAGCCACACCAGGAACCGCATCAGGAATTCGGGCACCAGGGTGTAGATGTAGACCGCGACCACCGCGTTGGCGAGCGCGGTGGCAAGAAACAGTTGCGGGATGGTGAATCCCGCCTGGAACAGGACGATCGCAATCAGCGCCGCCGCCGCCATGAACAACGCGTTGAGAATGTTGTTGCCCGCAATGATGCGCGAACGATGGCGCGGATCGCTGCGGCTCTGGATCAGCGCATAAAGCGGCACGATATAAAAGCCGCCGAAAACGCCGATCAGCGACAGGTCGGCCAGAATGCGCCAGCCTCCCCAGTCGCGCAGGAATTCGCTGATGCCGACCGGTCCAGGTGGCGCCTGGCCACCGAGCGCGAAATAGAGGTCGACCGCAAATAGCGTGAGCCCGATGGAACCGAACGGCACCAGCCCGATTTCGATCTTGTGGCCCGACAGCCGCTCGCACAACAGCGAGCCGACGCCGATGCCCACCGAAAAAACGACGAGCAGCAGCGTGACAACCTGCGCATCGCCGCCGAGGACGTTCTTGCTGAGATTGGGAAACTGGGTGACCAGGATCGAACCGAAAAACCACAGCCACGAAACGCCGAGTATGGACAGGAACACCGTGCGGTTGCCGCGCATGAACCGGAAGATGCGCCAGGTTTCGCTCACCGGGTTCCAGTTGATCCTGATATCCGGGTCGGCCGCGGGCGCGAGCGGAATGTGGCGGCTCAGGAGAAACCCGATCGCCGAGATCGCAACGGTTGAAACCGCTATGCCCGCAACGCCCCAGCCTGCCTGGCTCACCATCCAGCCGCCCACGATCATGCCAAGCAGGATCGCGATCGAGGTCCCGGTTTCGACCAGCGCGTTGCCGCCCACCAGTTCGCGGTCCCTGAGCTGCTGGGGCAGGATCGCATACTTGACCGGTCCGAACAGGGCGGATTGCATCCCACCGAGAAACAGCGCCACGAACAGCAGTTCCAGGCTGTGCAGAAAAAACCCGGCGGCGCCGAGCGCCATCACGGCGAGTTCGATTAAAACGGTGACGCGAATGAGGCGCGATTTTTCGTACTTGTCGGCCAGTTGGCCGGCGGTGGCGGAAAAGAGAAAAAACGGCAGCACGAACAACGCCTGTGCCAGGTTCTGCAGCACGTCGGTCGACAGCGAGGTAAAGCTCACCGTTTGGTAAGCGAGGAGGATGACGAGCGCCTGCTTGAAAACATTGTCGTTCAGCGCGCCCAGGAACTGCACGCCGAAGAACGGCGCGAAGCGCCGCTCGCGAAGCAGGCGAAATTGACTCGTTTCCGCCATCGCACCCCCACAGAGAAACCGCCTACCGATGTCTTATCAACCACTCCACGATTTGAGCAGGTGCACACCCCAGGCGACACCGAAACCCGTCACATCGGTCGCGACCGCCCCGAGCCCGCCTTTGCAGCTGCTGCCGGAAAGATCCATGTGGATCCACGGCCGGTCGTCCGTGAAACGCTTGAGCAGACGTGCCCCCAGAATGTGGTCCGCCTCGCCCTCCAGCGTACATTGCTTCACGTCCGCAATGGCGCTTTCGAGCGCCGCGTCGTAGTCCTCGTCGAGCGGAAATCGCCACACGCGTTCGCCGGACGAGACCCCTGCCGCAACCGCGCGCTGCGCCAACGGGTCGCTGGTGGCGAATATGCCGCTGTAACGATCGCCGAGGGCGACATGCATGCTGCCGGTCAGCGTCGCGAAGTCGATGATCAGCTCCGGCTTGGCACGCGTGGCGAGCGTAAGCGTATCCGCAAGCACCAGGCGCCCCTCGGCGTCGGTGTGGACGATTTCGATCGTGGTGCCGTTCAGAGCGGTGATCACCTCGTTTTGCTTATAGGCCTGCGGGCTCAGATGGTTCTGGGCAATCGCCAGCCAGCAGTCGAGGTTGACCTCGATTCCCGCTTCAGTGGCGGCAAGCAGAATGCCGAGGGCGACCGCGGAGCCGTTCATGTCCTCGTGCATGCCGTGCATGTAGCGGGCGGTTTTCAAATTGTGCCCGCCGGTATCGAAGCAGATGCCCTTGCCGACCAGTGCCAGCGTCTTTTTCGCCTTCTTCTGGCGATAGCGCAGGCATACGATCGCTGCGTCTTCCTGGGCGCTGCCCTGCGCCACAGCGACAAACGCCCCGGCCCCCATGCGGCGCAGCCGCTTGAGGTCGTATTCCTCGTGCGCCCAGTCATAATCGCGCGCGAGCTTCGCGATGCGCCGGCGATAGGCGCCGGGCGTCAGTTCGTTGGGGGGCAGCACGGTGAGTTCCCGGCACAACGTGTTGCCCATGGCCTGCGCCCGCAAGAGCGCGAACCCGTCGGCAGCGCGATAGCCGTAGAGGTGGATGCGCTCCAGGGGCATGGCCTCCGGTTTCTTCTTGCGCTCGGGGAGCGTCGTGCCGTTGATCCAGGCGGCATACACGGCGAGTTCGGCCGCGTGCCGGCGCGCCTTGCCGCCACCGAATACCGCGATCGCGATCTCTTTCGGCTTCTCGGCCAGCAGCAACTGCAGGCCCTTGCGCACCGCGGTCTGCTGCTCGAAGGGCGACTGACCTGCATCGAGCATCATCCAGGCGGCAAGCGCGCCATCGGGGAGGTCGGCGGCGAGCGGGCTTTTCGCCAGCTCATCGATTTTCTTGCGCCGGCGCCTGAGCGCGGCATCCAGCACACTGGCAAATGGCAGCCCGGCGAACGCAGCCGGTTCTTTTGTATGCGGCAGAACCAGCAGCAAATGGGTAGTGCGCCGCACATCCGACGCCGCCGGCAACGCCGGGTGCTGTTCGAGCTTCGCGAGCATGAACTCCCCGATGACGAATTAACAGGACGGCTCGATTATAACGAAGCGATGGCGCCAACCGTGCCCGGTTCAATTCGATTAAAATTGGCGTCAGCCTTTAATGCCGTATATAGCGCCTTTATCCTCGATTCTCGCTCCTGAACGACCATGCGCCAATACCTCGACTTGATGAAGCACGTGCTGGAGCACGGCGCACGCAAGGGCGACCGTACCGGCACCGGGACCCTCAGCGTCTTCGGAGCGCAGCTGAGGTTCGATCTTGGCGCGGGATTTCCGCTGCTCACCACCAAGAAGGTGCATCTCAAATCGATCGTTCACGAGCTGCTGTGGTTTCTTCAAGGCGACACCAACGTCAGGTATCTCCGCGACAACGGCGTCACCATCTGGGACGAGTGGGCCGACGCCAAAGGCAATCTCGGACCCGTGTACGGCTACCAGTGGCGCTCGTGGCCGGCCGCCGACGGCCGGCACATCGATCAGATCAGCCAGCTCATCGAACAGATCCGGAAAAACCCCGAATCCCGGCGCCTGATCGTCTCGGCCTGGAACGTCGCCGACCTGGACCAGATGGCGCTCATGCCGTGCCACGCCTTTTTCCAGTTCTATGTCGCGAACGGCCGGCTTTCGTGCCAGCTGTATCAGCGCAGCGCCGACCTCTTTCTCGGCGTGCCCTTCAATATCGCCTCCTACGCCCTGCTCACGCT
>DASWIR010000376.1:0-7319 GCA_036397575.1 Alteraurantiacibacter sp.
CGCCCGACCCCGCGATAGGCCAGTCGGCGAACTTTGGCGCTGGCGATCGATCGCTGAATCTGCCGGGTGCAGCGATTGATCGCATCGCTGCCGAAAACGGGCCGGTCGGGCGGGTAATAGACCTTGTCGATCCCCTCGATCTCGCCGGAGATCGTCTCGTGCCAATTGGTCCAGGTGCTCCTTCCGCGGATCGGCACCAGCATCGTATGGTCGTCATTGGGCATGCACCCCTCCCGTGTCAGAGCGAATCCGGATCCTGGTCGCCGGGGCCGGATGGCTCGGGCGGGGGAGGAGGCTTGGCGCAATAGAAATGGATCGTCGCCGGGCTGACGATACCCAATGTGATCAGGCTGATCAGCCCCTGGCCGAAATTGCGCCGCACTTCGACGCGGGTCAGCCCTTCATTGCCGCATTCGTCGCGCGTGACATAACCGGTCGCGCCATCGCTGTTGACCCCCTGCCGTCCGGCGACGGATGTCTGGTTCACGCTGCACGCCATTCCGGCCACGCAGGTTCCGTCCGGCCGGGCGGAGCTGATCAGATGGCTTGAACAGCCGGCCAGCATGATCGGTGCTGCCAGTGTTGCGGCGAACAGGAGCCTTGTGGATTTGCGCATCGCAGGCTTCGTCCTCGTTTACCGAACTCGAACCGGGCCTTTCCCGGAACTATGCGGTGGAAGCCGGCGATTGGCAAATTTTTTGCCGGATGGGGATGACGCGGGGCTTGGCAGAACCGGGCTGTGCCCCCTATCTGGCCGCTTCCGGATTCGTCCACCAACCACCAGCTTTGAAGAGATTGACATGGCAGAAGCCACCGACGACCGCCTGCGCCTGCTGATCGAGCGCATCGAACGCCTCGAGGAAGAAAAGAAGGGCATCGCCGACGATATTCGCGACGTCTATGCCGAGGGCAAAGCCGTCGGATACGACGCCAAGATCATGCGCCAGATCGTGCGGCTGAGGAAGATGAAGCCCGACGACCGCGCGGAAATGGAAGCCGTGCTGGATACCTACAAGGCTGCTTTGGGTCTCGGCTGAGCGGGGCGGGCCGCCTCAGCCGAGCTGCCCGCCGATCGCGGCGAGGGTAAGGAAGGTCGCATTGTGCAGAGCGTGCAGGGTAATGCTCGACCACAGGCCGTTGGTGACGCGGGCATAGCCGAAGATCAGCCCGGCAACGAATTGCGGCACCACCAGCAAGGCCGATGCCTCTCCCTGGTAATTGAGCAGGTGGATCGCCGCGAAGGCAAGCGCGCTCGCATAAAAGAACCAGCGGAAACTGTGCGAATAGAAGCGGAACGGTTCGCTTCGCCTGCCGCGCCAGATCGCCAGCGCCGCGAGGGCCAGCGCGCCGAAGCCCGCCGCCAGCACTCCGCCCTGGCTACCCTGTCCTGCGGCAAAGGCGGCACCCATGAAACCCAGCGCCAGCATCGCCACTGCGGCCACATGGCCGGGCCGGCCCGACAGCCATCCGCGAAACAGCACCTCTTCGGATAGCGGCGCGCCAAGCACGATCACAGCGATCCACATTGCGTCGATCTCGACCGAATCGAGTGCATTTTCGGGCATATGTATGCCCATCGCCTCCACCCCCAGCGCTACCAGGATCAGCGGTACCATCAGGACGAGATCGAGCCCGTAAAGCGCGAGCGTGCGGCGTATCGCCGCGCCGTCTATGCCCGCCGCCCGGCGGGGCAATGCAGGCCGGGCGAGGAAGCCGGCAAAGGCTCGCCACACCTGAAGGCTTGTGACCTGGCTGTTCATGCGGCTAATGCGGCCCCCGAAATCCCAAACAGACAGTGTGATACAGCAATGGCCGGTCATTCCAAATTCAAGAACATCATGCACCGCAAAGGTGCGCAGGACAAAAAGCGTTCCAACCTTTTTTCCAAGCTCAGCCGCGAGATCACCGTCGCGGCCAAGATGGGCACGCCCGATCCCGATATGAATCCGCGCCTGCGTCTGGCGATCAACAACGCCAAGGCCCAGTCCATGCCCAAGGACAATATCCAGCGGGCGATCGACAAGGCCGCGGCCGCGGGCGGCGAGGAGTACGAGGAAGTGCGCTACGAGGGCTACGGCCCCGGCGGCGTCGCGCTGATCGTCGAGGCGTTGACCGACAATCGCAACCGCACTGCCACCAGCGTCCGCACGGCATTTAGCAAGAATGGCGGCAATCTCGGCCAGGAAGGCTCGGTCTCCCACGGATTCGAGCGCAAGGGCATGATCGAATATCCGGCCAGCGTCGGCGACGAGGAAAAATTGCTCGAAGCCGCGATCGAGGCGGGAGCGGACGATGTCGAGAGCTCCGACGATGGCCACGTAATCTGGACGGAGATGGAGGCACTGCACGAAGTCGCATCCGCGCTGGAAGCCAGCCTGGGCGAAGCCGAGAACGTCAAGCTCGCCTGGAAACCCAATGTCGCTGTGGAGATGGACGAAGGTTCGGCCGCCACGCTGCTCAAGCTGGTGGACACGCTCGACGACGATGACGACGTGCAGACCGTGTGGGGCAATTACGACATCCCCGACGAGATCATGGACAAGCTCGGCTGATGTGGAGTCTGGTCGCGAAGGCGCTGCTGGCCGGCGCCATGATTGCGGCCATCGCCGAGATAGGCCGCCGGCTGCCGGCGACAGCGGCGATCGTCGCCTCTTTGCCCCTGGTTTCGGTGCTCGGCATGATCTTCCTGTGGCACGCCCGGCCCGACGCAGAGAACATGGCGGTCCATGCCGAGGCGACCTTCTGGTACGTCCTCCCCAGCCTGCCGATGTTCCTCCTGATACCGGCACTGTTGCGTTCGGGCGTGAACTTCTGGCTCGCGCTGGCCGCCGGATGTGCTCTGACCGTGGGGCTCTACCTGCTGATGATCTATGTCGGCCCCAGATTGGGATTGAGGGTGTGACGCTGATCCTCGGCCTCGATCCCTCGCTCTCATGCACGGGCTGGGGGATCGTACGGGCCGAAGGTGCGCGGCTTTCCCACATCGCCAATGGCGAGGTGAAGACCGATGCCAAGGCTCCGCTGGCCGAGCGGCTCTTGCATTTGTACGATGCGATATACGCAGTGATCGCCGCACACGGGCCCGACCGCGCGGCGGTGGAGGAAGTCTTCCTCAACAAGAATCCGCAATCGACGCTGAAGCTGGCGCAGGCGCGCGGCTGCGTGCTGGCGGCCTGCGCACGCGGCGGTTTGACCGTGTCGGAGCATTCCACGCGGCTGGTGAAGAAAGCCGTTGTCGGCACAGGCGGCGCGGAGAAGCGCCAGGTGCAGGCGATGCTGAAAGTGCTTTTGCCCGGTGCGGCGATCGAAGGCGCGGATGCGGCGGACGCACTGGCCGTGGCGATCGCCGACGCGCATCTCGGAGGCAGATAGGATGTTATTCGTCATTGCGAGCCTCGCGCAGCGAGGCGCGGCAATCCAGGGCCGGCTGGCGGTGGGACTGGATTGCTTCGCTTCGCTCGCAATGACGAGTTAAGGGGCGAAGCATGTTCCTTGTCGTGTTCCGCAACCGCAAGCGCGCCGATATGGATGCTGCCGCCTATGATGGCGACGCTGCGCGGATGGAGGAGCTGGCCCGCGCTCAGCCAGGCTTCATTTCATTCAAGAGCTATACTGCCGAAGATGGCGAAGTGATTGCGCTCAGCGAATGGGAAGACGAGGCGGCGGCGAGAGGCTGGGGCCGCCATGCCGAGCACCTTGCCGTGCAGGGCCGCGGCCGCGCCGAATATTACGAGAGCTATACGCTGTTCGCCTGCGCTGAGCCGCGCATTCACCGTTTCGATATCTCGTCCTAGGGCGCTGTCCTACACGCCCTCGTTTTGCTACCCCACTTGCATGACCCGATGCATGCTTCCTGCCCTGCGACGCGACCAGCCTTCTACCCGGAATCGTGGCGCCGGAGTTTTTCGCCAGGACAGTGTCAACGTGTCAACTTTATCATAAAATATAGAGTGAAATCATGGACTTGAAGCTCTACGGCATTCCCAATTGCGACACGGTCAAGAAGGCGCGCAAATGGCTCGACGCGAAAGGCCTCGCCTACGCTTTCCATGACTACAAGAAGGAAGGCGCGGACAGGGCAAAGCTGGAACAATGGGCGGACGAGAAGGGCTGGGAAGTGCTGCTCAACCGGCGCGGCACCACCTTCCGCAAGCTGGACGATACGGTGAAGGACGGGATCGACGCGCAGAAGGCCGTGGCGATCATGCTGGAGCACAATTCCACCATCAAGCGCCCGGTGGTCGAGCATCCCGGCGGGCTGCTGGTCGGCTTCGACGAAGCGGAATGGGAGGCGGCGTTCGCTCAGGCGCGATAGCGCCCGATCAGCCCGGCTTCCGCCCGGAGCCGGTCGGCGTCGTCCGTCCGCCCATGGCGCTCATAATCCGCTGCCGCCGAGAGGCGGGTGTCGATCTCGTGGCCGAGCAGTGCGTCCACGGCAGCGCCGTCGAGGGTCAGGCGGGCAACCTCGCCGCTTGGATCACCGAAGGCGCGGGGCTGCGTATTGTCCTGGATTCCATCTCCAGTAACGGCTTCCGCATTGTCGAGAGCAGCAATGAGCGTGCGCAGGACGCTGGCCGTACTCGCCTGCCGTTCCTTCAGCGCAATCTTGAGGTCGCCGCGCAGGCGTTCCTTAAGCTTGACGGCGCTCACGTCGCGGTTGCCGTCACGATATAGTTGAGCGCCCTGTTGCCGGAGAGGTGCAGGCCCTTTGCCGGCGACCAGGAGATGCCTTGCGGTTCGCCCATCCTCAGACCGGCCTCGGCCAGCAGATCGGCCAGTTCCTCCGGCGTGACGAAATCGTTCCAGTGATGGGTGCCTTTGGGAATGGCTCCCAGCGTCTCCGCGGCGTCCACCATCAGGAGGCGGCTGGATATGGTGCGGTTGGGCGTGGAGAGCACCATCAGCCCACCAGGGGCAAGGCGGCTGGCCAGCTGTGCGACAAAGGCGGGCTTGTCCGCGACATGCTCGATCACTTCGAGGCAGGTGACGAGATCGAATTTCCCGAGGCCAAGCGAGGCAAGTTCGCCTGCGCGATAGTCGACATCGAGTCCGCTGCCTGCGGCATGTGCCTTGGCCGCCGCGATGTTTTCCGGCGCGGCATCGACCCCGGTCACATTCGCGCCAAGCCTTGCCAGAGGCTCGCACAGTAGTCCGGCGCCGCAACCGACATCGAGCGCGCTCCTGCCCGCCAGCGGTTTCGCGTCTTCCACATCGCCGCCCCAATGCGCGTCCAGCGCATCGCGGATGAAGGCAAGCCGCACCGGGTTCAGCCGGTGCAGCATGGCGGACGACCCTTTCGGATCCCACCAGTCCGCTGCCAGTGCGCCGAAATGCGCGGCTTCTTCCTTGCGAATGGTTTCGCCTGAGACAGTTGCATCCACCATGCACCACCCCTAACAGCGCGCGAGTATTCGCACCAGCAGGAGCCGGAATTGGCCCGCATAGTGATGAAATTCGGCGGCACGTCGATGGCCGGGACGGAGCGTATCCGCCGGGTGGCCAATATCGTGCGTCGCCAGGCCGCCGGAGGCAATGAGGTCGCGGTGGTCGTGTCCGCCATGGCCGGCGAGACCGACCGGCTGGTCAATTTCTGCCGCGAGGCGAACCCGCTTTTCGATCCGGCCGAATATGACGTGGTCGTCGCCAGCGGAGAGCAGGTGACCAGCGGGCTGCTCGCCCTGACCCTGCAATCGATGGGCTGCAAGGCGCGCAGCTGGCTCGGCTGGCAGTTGCCCGTCCACACAGTCGAGGCCCATGCCAAGGCGCGCGTCCACGGGATCGAATCCGGCGCGCTGCTGGCCTCGATGCAGGCCGGTGAAATCGCGGTGATACCGGGCTTTCAGGGGCTGTCGGCCGATGGCCGCATCGCCACGCTGGGCCGCGGCGGTTCGGACACGTCGGCCGTTGCAGTGGCGGCGGCAATCGGCGCGGACCGCTGCGACATCTATACCGACGTCGACGGCGTCTATACCACCGATCCGCGCATCGTCGCCAAGGCGCGCAAGCAGAAATACGTCACTTACGAGGAAATGCTCGAGCTGGCCTCGGTCGGCGCCAAGGTGCTGCAGACCCGCTCGGTCGGCCTTGCGATGAAAGAGGGAGTGCGCGTGCAAGTGCTCTCCAGCTTCATCGATGACGATGCGCCGCTGGCGGACGACCTGCCGGGCACGATGATCGTCTCCGACGAGGAGATGGACGAAATTATGGAGAACCTCGACATGGAACGCCAGCTCGTCACCGGTATCGCCCACGACAAGAACGAGGCGAAGGTGATTCTTACCCGCGTGCCCGATAAGCCCGGCGCGGTGAGCCACATCTTCGGGCCGCTGGCCGATGCCTCGATCAATGTCGACATGATCATTCAGAATGTGGGCCGCGACAAGGGCGAGACCGACGTGACCTTCACCGTGCCGCAGGCCGATCTGCCCCGCGCGCAGGCGCTGCTCGAGGAGCGGCGCGACGCTATCGGCTACAACCGCATCATCACCGATGCGAAAGTCGCCAAGATCAGCGTCGTCGGCGTGGGAATGAAGAGTCATGCGGGCGTCGCCGCAACCATGTTCAAGGCACTGGCCGATCGCGGAATCAACATACAGGCGATCTCGACCAGCGAGATCAAGGTCTCGGTACTGATCGACGAGGACGAGACCGAACTCGCCGTGCGTGTGTTGCACACAGCCTACGGGCTCGATGCGGAGGACGAAGCGGCCTGACCGAAAAAGGAAAGCCCCACGCAGCCTGGCAGCAAGCCGCGCGGGGCCCTGTGCCGGCCGAGGGTGGGACCGGCGGGGAAATGCCCTTCAGTTCAGGTCGAACCGGTCCGCATTCATGACCTTGGTCCAGGCTTTCACGAAATCCTTCACGAACTTCTCCTCGCCGCCCTTCTCGGCGTAGACCTCGCACACGGCGCGCAGTTCCGCATTCGAGCCGAAGACCAGGTCGGCGCGGGTCGCGCGCCAGGTCTCGTGACCTCCGGCGCGATCGGTGGCGATATATTCCTCGTCGCCCGAGCCCTCGACCGCCTTCCACACATTGGTCATGTCGAGCAGGCTGACGAAGAAGTCGTTGGTCAGCTGGCCCGACCGCTTGGTCAGGTGGCCGTGGCCGCGCTCGCCGTGGTTGGCGCCGAGCACGCGCAGCCCGCCGATCAGCACCACCATCTCGGGCACTGAGAGGCCGAGCAGGCTGGCGCGGTCGAGCATCATTTCCTCGGTCTTCACGCTGAGCCTCTTCGGCGCGTAATTGCGGAAGGCGTCGGCTTCCGGCTCCATCACGTCGAAGCTCTCGACGTCGGTCTGCTCCTGCGTCGCGTCGCCGCG
>DASWIR010000377.1:0-14416 GCA_036397575.1 Alteraurantiacibacter sp.
GTCATCGTCGACGTCAACTGCGCCCCCGATTTCGGGGCCCGTCCTTCCGAACGCATTCCCTTTTCCGTCGCCAAGCCCTGGCGCTGGACGATCGATCTCGCCACGGGAAAGGTCAGCGGCACGCAGATGGCCGACTTCAACTCCGAATTCCCGCGCATCAACGAGCTCTGGACCGGACGCGAGCATCGCTACGGCTACTATGCCGGCACCGACACCGGCGCGTTCTGCAAGGACTGGCTGTTCGACAAGCTCGTCAAGCACGACACCGTCACCGGCAACCACCTTTACCAGTCCGTGAGCCCCGAGCTCAACTCGCCCGGCGAACCGGTCTTCGTGCCGCGCGAAGGCGCAACGGCGGAAGATGACGGGTACGTGCTGAGCATCTGGTGGGATGCCGCTCGCGACGCCAGCGAGCTTGTGATTCTCGACGCGCAGGACTTCGCAGGAAAACCGTTGGCAAGAGTTCGGCTCGGAATGCGCGTACCGATGGGCTTCCACGGCAACTGGTCAGCGCATTGATCAGGGCCGGCGGGGCGCCTCGAAGGCGGCCCCGCCCCCCTCCTCAGACCTGTAGCACGGGCTCTGGCAGGCCGAGCGCCGTGACGCTTTCGCGATACAGCTCGAGCCAGTCCTGGTCATCGGTGCGGCTGTGCGCCCCTCCGGCAAATGCTCCGCGATAGAGCGCAGGATCGTCGACCACGGCCGGAACCCGCCCGTCGCGTTGATGGTCCTCGACCGCAGCCACCAGCCGCTTGCGCACCCGGGCGATCATGAGGTCCGCGGGGGTCAGGTGCTCGAGCGATCGGTCGACGATAGGGCCCATGCTTTCGGTGATCGCCTTGTCCTGGATCTGCACCCCCTCGATCCCGGTGTAGTTGGCGGTGCGTTGCATCTCGCGATCGATGAAGAAGTCGTTCTCGAGCGCGGGCGAGATGTTCCACCTGCCGAGCCAGTCCGACGTGTTCGGGAGCAGCGCTTCGCGTGTCCTCTTCCCTACACCGGGCAGTTTGGCGAGGGCGCGATCGAAGAAGACGGGTTGCCCCGATTCCGCCATGGCCATCGCCGGCATGAACTGGAAGCTCATGCTGTGCTCGTCGTCCATCGGCAGCCAGAAGCGCACCACGGGGTGCTCGAATTCCATCTGATCCTGCCCCGGCATGGACCAGCTCGGGAACAGGTGATGCGAATAGTGCCAATAGCTCGGTGCGCTGCTGGTCGGGCGCACGTGGCCCTCCATCGTTCCCCAGGCGGTGTCGGCGACGCAGGTTTTCGCGGCGGGGCCCCCGATGATCCATTCGCCGACGAAATCGCCACGGACCGCTTCGATGTCGTGGTTCCCGTGATGCAGGAAGCCCAGATGTGAGGGGTCGATGTCCCCTTCATAGGCCTGCAGCCAATTGCAGTTGCGCGCCACCAGATCGACAACCAGCTCGCGTTCCTGGTCATCGACAATGCCGATCGTGGGAAGCGGCGGAGGTTCCGCTCGCGGTCCCATGTAGACCCAGATCGCGTTGTTGCGCTCACGAGCAGGGTAAGCCTTCGCCTTCACGCGCGAAGCGAAGCCTTGCTCGGGCGGGACGTTGGGCATGTCCAGACAGTTGCCCTCCACGTCGAACTTCCACCCATGATAGGCGCAGCGCAAGCCGCCCTCTTCATTGCGGCCGAAGAACAGCGAGGCACACCGGTGCGGGCAGCGGTGATCGATGATGCCGACGCGGCCGTCGCTATCGCGGAACGCCAGCAGCTTCTCTCCCAGCACCAGCAAGCGCAACGGAGGGCCGTCGGCCTCGATCTCGCTCGCCTTGGCAACCGGAAGCCAGAACTCGCGGAAAAGCATTCCGGCAGGCGTGCCGGGCCCCACGCGCGTCAGTGTGTCAACTGTGATCATCAACCTCTCCAAAAAATCCTGAACCAGCGCCGCCAGCGGCGTGTTGGGCGATCCCTCGCTCCGTGCGGTCCGGCCCGCTAGGCGGGGGCAGACTCGGCGTCTTCCGCCAGCGTGGCCTCGTCCCATCCCATGGCCGCGCGCATCGCCTTGAGATCGACGCCGACCTTTTCGCGCCACGGCAGGTTGTCGTTCCACACTCGCTGCCAGGTCGGCCGGCCGCACACCCGCTCGTAATAAGCCTGCAGGTTCGGGAAGCCCTCGTGGGAAAGGGCCCGTTGCCCCAGATGCAGCGATGGCGCGGCAGCGCAGTCCGCCATGGTGAACGCATTCCCGGCCAGCCACTGGCGATCGGCAAGGTGCGCATCGAGAATGGCGTAGGATCGGCCCAATCGCCTCCTCGCCTCGGCTACGCCGAAAGAATCCTGTGTTCCTTCGGGCCGGAGGTTATCCTGGAGGATTTTCGAGAATGTCGCGTTGAGATAAAGATCCACGAACCGGTCCCACCGCCGCGCCTCGAGTGCGCCATGCGGGTCTTCGGGAATAAGCCTGGGCAAATCGGGAAAACGCTGCTCTGCGTATTCGATAATGAGTGTCGATTCCGGGAGGACGTCGCCTTCGTCGGTTCGCAACGCCGGGATCTTTCCGATCGGATTGATCTCCCGGCGATAGGCGGTGTTCTGCTCGACGTCGAACATGTCGACGATTTCAGTCTCGAACGGCACGCCCCGTTCGTAGAAAGCCATCAAGACCTTATGGCAATTGGACGAAACCGGATGGAGATAGAGCAACACCGCGGACACCTCTCTCAAAGCACGGGCCGACCGCCTCGATTGCAGCCGCTCGGACCCGCACGTGACGGCAAGCCCGAGGCCGCTGCCTATCACCCTCCTCCCTCCTCATCAATAATGCGTATACATATTATTTCGCTCCCCGCTTGCGGCGTCGTGCGGCAAACGGCATAACCCCTATAAATATGTAGGCACATTATCCTCGTTTTGTAGTTCGCCAGACACTGGGAGGGAGAGGCATGAGGTTCGGGGTTTTCGATCACATCGACTTCGGCGGACGCGCGGTTGCCGCGCAGTATGAGGAGCGCCTGCGCCTCGTAGAGCTCTACGAGAAGCTCGGGTTCTACGCCTACCATCTCGCCGAACATCACGCGACGCGGCTGGGGATGGCGCCCTCGCCGAATGTCTTTCTTTCGGCGGTCGCCCAGCGCACGAAAACCCTTCGCCTGGGGTCGCTGGTCTATCTGTTACCGCTCTATCATCCGGTTCGGCTGCTCGAGGAAATCGGCATGCTGGATCAGCTCTCCGGCGGACGGCTCCAGATCGGTTTCGGCCGCGGAGGGGCGCTGGTCGAGCACTTGCGGTACGGGCTTTCAGAGGACGAGGTACATGCGCGTTTCGACGAGGCGTGCGAGATTTTCCTCAAAGGCTTGGAGGTCGACGTCCTGGACTTCGAGGGTCGTTTCCATACCCTCCGCGATGTGCCGATGCTGGTGCGCAGCATGCAGCGTCCGCATCCCCCGCTATGGTACGGAACGGCAACGCCCGACAAGGCGGCTTGGGCAGCCACTCGGGGCATTAACCTGCTTTCGCTGCTACCGGCTCCGGGGACTCGCCGGATTATGGACGCATACCACGAGGCATGGGTCGCGGCTGGCCGGGACATAGCCGAGATCCCGCTGCACGGCATCGGCGGGCACCAGATCTTCGTCGCCGCCTCCGACGCGGAAGCATACGAGGTGGGGCGCCGGGCCTGGTTGTGCTGGGCCGAGAATTTCCGCTACCTTTGGGACCGCAGCGGACGACAAGTCCCTCCGCATATCAAGGTCTATGCCGAAGATTTCGACGAGATCCTGCGCGGCGGGACCGTCGTCGTCGGGTCCCCGGCAACCGTTCGGGACATGCTCATGGAAGTAAGGGATACCGCGCGCATCAGCTATTATGCAGCCGAGTTCGTGTTCGGCGACATGACGTTCGAAGAGGCGCAGAGCAGCGTCACGCTCTTCGCCCGCGAGATCATGCCCGCTTTTGCGGCATGACGAGCGAAACGAGCCCAACCGCTCGCGACTGTGCTATGAATACGGATTCTAAACTGTTCAGCCGTCTTTGACCTTGACCGCGTGCCTGATTTCGACTGTTTCGAGCTGTTATACCCATACGGGCTCGAGTTGAGCGGAGGCAACGGCGGATGAAGAAGGTGCGCGCGAGCAAGGTCGAGACGCAACCGCCACTGCCGAACCGGGCAATCGCGCGCCGCAAGCTGTTGCCGCTCTACAATTCGATCGGCCTCCTCGCCCGGCGGCTCGAGCAGCGCTTGACCCAGAGGTTCGAAGTCTATGCCGGTGACCACAAGCTGACGCGGGCACAGTTCGCGCTGCTCGTGGTGGTCGCGCTGGTCCCCGGTCTCGAACAAGCGGAATTGGCTGAACTGTCCGGTTACGACCCTGCAACAACCGGAGTGGTGATAGGCAAGCTCGAACAGTTGGGTCTCGTCACCAGGGCAAGGAGCAACCGCTCCAGGCGCGGATGGCTCGTGAGCGCGACCGAATCGGGTGCGCTTCTCGTCGAACAGGAGTTGGAAGTGCTCGATGAGCTGCAAGCGAGCATTCTGAGCGCGCTCGATCCCGGCGAGCAACTGCAGCTTCTCCGGCTCATGAGCAAGATGCTCGGCGTCGCGAACAGTTATTATCAGCCGGAGAACAAGTGACGCCCTGCTCGCTGTGCGCCGGACGAGAATAGACCCGCCGTGTAAAGTGACACGGGAGCAGCAAAGCTATTCATGGGAGAACGGCGATGACGAGCGGCCCGCCAAAAGTCAGCCTCGATGGTGATATGGAGCGTGCCCTGGCCAAAGCCGCGGAGCTGATGAGCGCGGCTGACACCGGCGACCGCAGCATCGCGGGGATGCGTGCCCAAATGCGGGCGGCGAGCGCCTGGTGGAACGAAAATGCCGCCGTCATGCACGAGGTGCGGCAATTGCGGATACCGGCAGGCGAAGCAGGGTTGTCGGCCATCCTCTATCGCCCTTCTGCTCAGCCCGACCTGCCGGTTTACGTCTTTCTGCATGGAGGGGGCTTCAAGTTCGGGGGTCCGGAGAGCAACGCGTTCCAGCTGCGGGCCCTTGCCGAACAATGGGGCGGAGCCGTCCTGTCGCTGGACTACCCGCACATTCCGGAGGCGCCGTTCCCTGCGGCCGTGGAAGCCGTCGCCGACGCCTATCGCTGGCTCGCCGATCGGGCCGGCGAGCTGAACCTCGATGGGTCGCGCCTCGCATTCGGCGGAGCTTCGGCAGGCGCCAATATCAGCTGCGGTGCGGCGATCGCGGGCGGCGGCGTCGAGAGCGGCTGGCTGAAGGCGGCCGCGCTTGTCGTGCCGGTCTTCAACGGCTCAACCGCCACCCGGTCGATGGCCTTGTTCGGGGACGGACCGTTCTTTCCGACCCGCGAGAGCACGGCCGCGACTTGGCGGGAGTACGGCGGCGCGGCGGGCCATGACGCAGATTCGCGGGCGAACCTCATGCTGGCCGAAGCGCGCCTTTTCCCTCCGGCCTTCATCGCGGCTGCCGAATGCGACGTGTTTCGCGATGGCGCGGCCGACATGGCCCGGCGTTTGCGCGAGGCGGATATCCCCACGGTCCACCGGATCTACTCGGGGGTCACCCACCTATTCTTCGGTTATGGGCGCCTGGTCGGCAAATCGCGGGCCTGCGTCGAGGATATAGCCGCCTTCCTGAGAGATGAGCTGCCGGTCTAGACGTGCGGCGCCGCGCGCTGATCGCCGCAGGCCAACTCTCAATGATTGACCGCGCCAGACGAGCGTAATATGTATACATAATTAATAGAAGACTGCGGCGAGGAGAGTCGGAACATGGCAGCCACGAAAGGCTCGGGTCGAGCCTATGAGCATGAACGCGGAACGTTCGACGCCACCCTCGCCTTAGTCGGCCGGGGCACCAAGGGGGGCGAGCTCCTGCGGCGGTACTGGCAGCCTTTTGCACTCTCGTCCGATGCGACGACACGGCCCAAGGCAATTCGCTTTCTCGGCGAAGACCTGATCCTTTTCCGCGATAAGGGCGGGAAGCCTGGGCTTCTCTACAGTCGGTGCGTGCATCGGGGGTCCAGCCTGTTTTTCGGCCGGGTCGAAGAAGACGGCATACGCTGCTGCTACCATGGCTGGAAGTTCGACGTCGAAGGACGTTGCATCGAGCAACCCTGCGAGCCGAACAGGGGCGAACATCGCGGCGCGGTCCGCCAGCCGTGGTATCCCGTAGTCGAACGCTATGGCGCGTTGTGGACCTACATGGGCCCGGAGGACAAGCAGCCAGTATTCCCCCGCTTCTCCATCTTCGAGGACCTGGGCGAGGACGAGGAGATCATCTCCTATTACCTCAGCCCCGCCGGGGAATTGGCTCCCTGGCCGCAGGACTACAACTGGTTCCAGATGTTCGAGAACGCCATGGACACGTGGCACCTCGCGATTCTGCACACAATGATCAGCGGGCCGCAGTTCAGCAAGGAGGCCACCGGCAGCTCGCGGCAGACGCCGGAGTTGTTCAATGTCGGATGGAAACGGACCGAACACGGCGTGATCGCAACCTCGGGCGCCTATGGCGATGACGGCCGCGAATACGTGCGCGCGTCGGAAGCCTTCATGCCCAATTGCTACGCGATCTCACCGTTCTTCATAGCGGAAGGGGATGGCAACGAACTGTTCTGGGTAATGCCGTTCGACGACACGAACCATGAGATTCTCATGAACCGGCGGCAGAAGAAGGGTCAGCCTCTACCGGACAACCGCTCGATTATCGCGTTCGGCCCCCACCGCAAGTTCTGGATCGAGCTGACCGACGAGCAAAGGCAGGATTACCCCTCCGATTACGAAGCGCAAAAGAGCCAGGGTGACATCACGCTTCACACCGAAGAGCATCTCGCGAAATCCGACCTCGGCGTCGTCATGCTGCGCCGGCTGTTCAAGGAACAGGCGGAACTCGTCGCGCAGGGCAAGGACCCGATCGGGGTCGCCTTCGACGAGGCCGATGCTCTGATCCCGCTTCATTCGGGCGTGTTCCCGGTGGAAGCACCGGCGGCGGCCGAAGTGGAGGTGAACTGAGGCGCGTTTCCGGGGAACGAAAGCGTTGATTTCGTCGGGCTGGCCCTAGCCAGCAGCGTCAGGCTCCGGCCGCGCTGAACGGCACATCAAGGCGGGCTCCAAGTCATTTCCTCAGTTGGCGGGGAACACCCCGGCACCGACCGGAAAGATTCCGTCGTCGAATGAAAGGCCGACGGGGTCGCCGCCCTCGGCGACCAGCGCGCATTGCTCCTTGAAGCGGCGCCGCAGCCGCACCACTCCGCGATCGCTTTGCGCGAGGTGCTCCTCGGAATGCAAAGTGACGGTGCCTTGTCCGCGCTGGGCATCGTGATCGCCGGGATAGCGCTGGTGCTCTTCCGCCGTAAGCTCCGGCCATGTCTTTCGCTCAGGGCCGTAGCGATGAAAATCGTCCATGCGCGGAGGCGCCGCGCCGCGCCGCGTGCGCTGAAGGATCATGACCCGGTGACGGGTATCGTCGATCGGCTGGATCCAGGTGATCTCGGTGGCCGGCCCGTTCGGCTCGATGAGCG
Organism: Alteraurantiacibacter sp.; assembly: GCA_036397575.1. Taxonomy (GTDB): domain Bacteria; phylum Pseudomonadota; class Alphaproteobacteria; order Sphingomonadales; family Sphingomonadaceae; genus DASWIR01. The sequence goes on from DASWIR010000377.1 coordinate 7,515, forward strand.
ATGGCATGAAGGCCATGCAAGGCAGGACGGTCTCGGTCACACGGGCGCACGGCTTTCCCTCTGGGCCGGTGAAGCGAGTGTTGCGCACCATGCTGTGCGGCGTCTCGGTCCATTGCAGCTCGCTGGCCCAATCTTTCTCGTTGCCGCCCCACAGCTCGCCGAACTGCGGACCACTGATCATGAAGTGGAGGATCGGCACATGCAGCGGATCGACAAAATTCTCATAGAGCTGGAAATAGTTGTATTCGACCGGAATAGCGGGATCTGTCCCGGTCATGCTGATGTAGAACGCAATCCCTTCTTCGTCCGGCGACATGTTCTCGAAGATGGAGAAGCGCGGGAACGATGGCATGCGTGACGGCGGCCCGAGATAGGCCCAGATCGCGCCGTGCCGTTCGACGACGGGATAGCCGGGCTGGGCGATACGGCCGCGAGCCACGCCCCCGTCGGGCTCGCAGGGCTGATCGAGACACCGCCCCGAATCGGTCGCAAACTTCCAGCCATGGTAGCAACAGCGAATGCCGTCTTCTTCGACCCGGCCGAACAGGAGGCTTGTGCCGCGGTGAGCACACCGCGGATGGAAAAGCCCGACAGAGCCCTGGCCATCGCGAAACAGGACCAAGTTCTCGCCGAGGTAGCGGATTGGCCGCGGCAGATCGGTGGCTTCCCCGGCCAGGGCGACCGGATGCCAGTAGCGCCGCAGCAATTCGCCGCCCGGAGTGCCGCGGCCGACCGCGACGAGATCCCAATCGGTCAGGCCTTCGGGAAGCTCGTAGGCCGACCGCGCCGGCACGTCGTTGATCATCAACCCTCCAACCGTGAAGAAGCAATTTAATACGTATTCATATTAATTTGATTCGCCGGCTTGTCCATAGCCCGGAGCGAGGTTAACCCTCGCCTGTCGCAGGACAGCGAAATGGCTGCTGGCGATGATCGAAGTGTGGTTAGAAGTTAGCCTAAGAACTTGATTTCAGACGTGTTCCTCAACCCTGTCTAACAACCGGAAGCTTCAGTCGTCGCGAATCTGGTGACCAACCACAGAACCCAAAATGGCGTAGCCCGAGCGAGGACCGGGAAGCGCAGCAAGCCGGGGCAGCCCTCCGCCCTGGCTCCTCCGACAAGGCAAGGACACTAAGCATGCATCCGCCCGGTCCATCGTTTCAGCGTCGGCTCGAAGGCATGCCGATACGAGGCTACCAGGTTGGCCTCGTTGTCCTCCTGCTGCTGGTGCTGGTCATTGACGGTATCGACATCCAGCTTCTGTCGCTCGTCGCGCCGGTCATCCTGGAAGAGTGGCAGGTGCAGCGCGCCGATTTCGGTCCTGCGCTCGCGGGTGCGCTCCTCGGCATGTCGGTCGGCTCCTTGGCCGGCGGCGCGCTTGGCGACCGATATGGGCGCCTGCGACTGCTCGTCTTTTCAACCGCGCTCTTCGGAATGGCGACTATCGGCGCGGGCTTGACCACTGGAGTTGGTGCAATGACCGTCCTGCGCGTCATCAGCGGGATCGGCTTCGGCGCCGCTGCGCCGAACGCGATTGCGCTGGCCGTCGACTGGCTTCCCGAGCGAGCGCGGGCGCAAGTGACCAGTCTGCTGTCGATCGGCACCCCGGCGGGCGGAATGATCGGCGCATCCCTCGTCATCCTGCTGCTGCCGCAATGGGGTTGGCGGGGAACGTTCTACGCCTGCGGCGTGCTGACATTGCTTTTCGCGATCGCGGTCATGCTGCGCGTCCACGAGTCTCCGCCTTACCTGGCAAGCAAGGGACGGACGCGCGCGGCGGCCGACGCTGCGCGCCGTCGCCTCGGCGTGGAATGGGTGCCAGACGCCTCGGAAAAGGCCAATGGCATCGTCCATGAAAAGCGCGAGCGGCTGCTCACTCGCCAGAACCTGCGGCTGAATGTCGGCGCCGGGCTCGGCTTCTTCGCCCTTGCCTGGGCATCCTATGGGCTCGTTGGCTGGACTGCGATCCTGCTGACATCAATGGGTTTTGCGATGGACGAAGCTGTGACGGCGGTGTTCTCGTTCAATCTCGCCGCCATGATGGCTGCCCTGGCGGCGGGCTTTCTGATGCGCTGGTTCGGCAGTCGGATTGTGTTGTTCATCGCATCGTGCGGCGTCTTCACTTGCGTATCCGCTCTGGCCTTGCTGCTTGATGCGGATGCCGCCGAAACCTCGCGTAAAGCCACGTACCTGCTCGTGGGCGGGGCTGGCGGATCGGCTGGTGCGGCGCTGGCCGCGATCTACACGATGATGGCGATCGGTTACCCGGTCGGCTGCCGCTCGGCCGGACTTGGCCTGGGATTGATGTTCGGCCGCGCGGGCGGCATCGCGGCGTCCTTTATCGGCGGGATGCTGATCGACTTGGGCGGAGGCGCATCCTGGGTGTTTCTTGGCGCTCTTGCCATTGCGGGGCTGGTTGGCGCGCTTTGCGCGTTCGTCTCGGACAAGCATCTTCCGCCGCGGCAAGCTCAAGACATCGGCAGCGCTTCCCGCAGCCGAGGATGGAGTAGAATATCCAATCTTGGGAGAACGAGATGGTCCGGGAGATTTGGCAAGAAATCGAAATAGCTCCTCTCGTTCTGCGAGCGGTCGTCGGCGAGGAAATCATACTGAAACGTCGGGATCATGACGCGGAAGTGGCCGCGGTCTCGCGCGTGATAATAGAAGCCGCCCACCGTGAAATCCACGAGGGCTCCGACCTTGCCGGTGAGGCGAAGCTCCTGAGTGACCTGCTCGTGCCTTTTGCCGAGCCGGCGCTTGAGGATGGACAGCGGCGCGCCGTCCACTTCGACCACCGATGTGCCGCTGGCCTCGCGGTAGGCGGTGATCGACTTCAGACTGAGATTGTCGCCGATCGCGAGGTCGATCGTGCCGGTCAAATATCCCGACCTCCCGATGGCGCAATATGCCTACGCGCTCAACGACAGGTAGCACCGCCCATCCATCCACACACAAGGCGGAGCCGTGCCGTCCACAAGCGCAGCTTTCCGCCACTTCTCGGCATTCCCAACACCGCCGCATCTTCGGCGACACTGCCCGAAATCGCTAAAAAGAGATGTGCAGACAATATGTTAGCGACCGAGGGGTGTCGGTGCTTTTATCTTGCCTTACGCGGCACCCCCTCCCTTTCGCTTACCCCTTTCCCTCCGCCTGCGGCCGTCCACATCCGCCGCCGGCTGTATGCTTCAATCACGATGGACCCCGCGTCCGCTGCATGGCAAAGGCGCAGGCCATGGCGGTTCTGACCCAGGTTCGCGCGCTGATCGAGCGCCTTTCGCCGCTTCCGATTTGCGACGATTGCATCACAGAAAGGCTGGGCTTGAGTGCGCGTCAGCACGCCAATCAAAAGACGCGCGAACTTGCCGGGACGGCCGGTTTCGAACGCAGGCTCGAGCCCTGCTCGCTATGCAATTCGGTGAAGAAGGTGATCCGTAGGACAGGCAGATAGACTTACCAAATAGCGCGCCAGGAGCGCCTATTGGCCGCACAAATTCTCCTCGTTTGAGGCCTTGTTCAGCAAGCATCGGGAACTATGAGCGCATCAGTTCATCAATAGAGCTGCACACTAAATCGATAGGCTGGAGGGATGCATGTCCGAAGAGAACGACCTCGATTCAGTAGAGCTTGCCGCCGAACTGACGATGGCCTGGCTCGGCAATCCCAATAACCGGATCGAGGCGGAGGATCTGCCCGGCCTCTTCAGGAACATGCATTCAGCGGTCGCCGCGCTTGCCGGCAATGCGGGTGCGCAAAGAGACGAACAGGCAAGCGAGGAGTTCGCTCCGGCAGTATCGGTGCGCAAGTCGCTGGCGTCGAAAGACCACATCGTCTCGATGATCGACGGCAAGCCCTACAAGACTTTGCGGCGGCATTTGTCGACCCATGGCCTCACGCCCGAAGAGTACCGCGAGCGCTACAATCTGAAGCCCGATTATCCGATGGTGGCCGAAAACTACTCCGCCAAGCGCAGCGAGATGGCAAAGAAAATCGGCCTTGGCCAGAAGGGCCGTGCGGCCCGCGCGAGCGCCAGGCCGGCACCAAAACCGGCCGCCAAGCCTGCCGCAAAACCCGCGGCGGCAAGGGGGCGCGCAAGCAAGGCCAAGGGCGGGTAAAGCACAGCTGCAATTGGATCACCGGCAAAGCTGCCCGCGGCGCCGAAGCGCCGCTGGGCGAAGTGTCACCGGCCCGTTCGGGCGGTGTCCTGAGAGCATCGCGGCGAGCGCTACGGCAGTGAACAGGCGGAGCGCGAGAGCGGTTTTGCGCTTCGCTTCCCGGCCCTGGTCACGGCTCCGACCGGTCTTCCGAGACGGGCAGATTGTCCGCCGAGAGCGGCACGAACAGCCCCTCCCCGCTCCCGGAACTTTGGCGGGCAGAGGCTGCGCCCGCCCCGCGATCGATCGCAAATATCCGGGCGCGCTGCGACAGGGCGGCAGAGCCGGAATGCACTGTGCCGGCAGGTGGCGGGCCCGTTTCTGGCGCCGCGAATGGCGCACCGGGCGCTGCTTCACCGGCCAGCCGGGCAAGGTAATTGCGCGTCTCTGCCGGTAGCTTGCCGCGCCTTGCCAGCCAGGCGGAATAGCGCGCCGGACCGGCATTATAGGCGCCGAACAGGCCTGGATGGCCGAACTGCCGGTAGAGCTCGGCGAGATAGGCGCTGCCGGCAAGGATATTATCGCGCGGATCGTGCGGGTCGGGTCCGAGCCCGTAGCGCATGCGCATTTCGGCCCAGGTCCCGGGCATCAGCTGCATCAGCCCCATGGCCCCGGCATGGCTGGTGATCGGACGTCCATGGAGCCGGGTGCGCCCGCCGCTTTCGGCGCGCATGACCTCTTCGATCCATGCGACAGGAATGCCGAAACGGCGCGATGCCTCGATCGTATAGGCGCGCCAACGAGCCGCCCGGTCGGAGCGGCCGGGTACAGCCGGCGCGGCTGCGCCGGCTGTATGGGCAGTTTGGAGCGCAGGCGTGGCAGACATGGAAGGCGGAGGGGTTTGCTGACCGGCGCCGGCAGCGCCAAGCGCCAGTGCTGCAATAGCCAGCACCCCGCGCCCAGCGGCGGCGAGCACTTGCGAGCGCTCAATCATCGCGCGTCGCTCGCGAAGGCGGCGCCCACAGGAGGCGCGCGCGCCCGATCACATCGCGCCTCGAACCGGGGCCAAAATAGCGCCCGTCGAAGGAGTCTGCGCGGCGGGCGGACAGGAGAAAAATCTCGTCTTCCCCAAGCACACGGCAGCCCTGCCAGCGCGGCAGCGCCCGGCCCATCCGGTCATGGACGAGCCGGCTGGCCGCATGCACTCCATCGATCTCGATCGCATCGCCGCGTGCGCAAACCCATGTGCCGGACGTGGCTGCTACGCGCTTCAGTGCCGGGACATTGGCGGGCAGATAGTAGCGGCTCGCCGCCAGGCTGCGTGCCGCTTCCGGCAGGCGGACGAGCGCCAGATCGCCGGGCGAGACATGCGCACCGGGCTGGACGGAATAGAGCCCGACCGGCACGCTCGCGCTTGCATTCCACACGAGGCGCGGCGCGGGCGGAACGAGCACGGTGAGCATCAGCGCGCCGGCGCCGAGCGAAAGCAGAACGCCTCCAAGACGCAGCCGGAGGCGGCGCGCCCGGCGCGCGGCATGCGCGCGGCTCCAGGCGATGAGCGGCAATTCGCCGCCCTTGTCCTGCCGCGCGCACATCCGCCGGCCCTGCTCGCAAGCGGCGCTTCCACCCTGTTTCCAGCCCCGCTTTTCAGCCATGATCGCCGCCCTTCGCACGGGCCATGGACCAGGCTTCGAGATCGTCGATATGATAGCGCCAGGCGCGCCCATGGAGGCGGCAGCGCGGCCCCTTGCCCTGCGCACGCATGGCTTTGAGCGTCGATGGGGAAAGCCCCAGATGGAACGCGGCCTGCTTGGCGGTGAGGAAGGGACAGGTTTCGCGGGCGGCCTGCGCGCGGCGGGCGGTATCGTCCATGCCATGTTCGTCCATTGCCGGCAGCGCCCATTTGCGCCGCATCGCGCCCCTCATCGCCGGTCCCGGCCCGCTCCGGCAGGGTCGAAAACGCCGGTGCGCAACTTCGACCCTGCCGCGATCTGGCGGCCGCCGCGCGGGCCGGCAGCGCAAATCTCCCGCGCCCGCCTGGGGCGCGGGAGACGCAGCGGCTCAGTCGGCCGGGTTCCAGATGATGGCGAAGGCATCGTCATCGTCCTGGCCCGCGGCGCGGCCGAGATTGGCGTAGAGCCGGCGCGGCCCGAACTCGGGCGCGGCCAGGCTGAGCGACACATAGTCGCGGCCCGAAGCTTCGCCGCGGCGGACCCATCCGGCGCCGATTTCGACGCCGGCGGCGCTTACGCGGTAGTCGGGCTGGACCTCCGAGGTCTTGCCCGGATTGGGCACGATCTCGATATCTGTGCGCAGCGACAGCGTCCTGAGCTGGCCCTTGAAGCCTTCGCCATTGCGGGTGACATGTCCGATTGCAGGCATGGTAATTTCTCCTTTTCAAGCTCGCCCGAACCATTTCCGGGCGATGGGCGGCTCAAGGGACGGCCACGGAGCGGCCGCGCGAACCCGTCAGGGCCGCAGCGCATGCGAAGGACCCCGAAGCGGCGGGCTTATTTGCATGCGCGAGGAGCCGGAGGCGGGGAAATAAGCCTGCCCGAAGGGGTTTTGCGCGGCCCGCGGCCGTCCCAGGCCACGCCCTTCGCGCACCGGAAAATGCGTTCGGCGCTTCGATAGGCGAAGGAGAGTTGCCTGCAGCATCGCGGCAATGCCGCGCCGGCCGGCAGGCCTTCGGGCCTCTTGCAGCGCAAGCACCGCCGCAGCTTCGCCCGTGCCTATCGGCAAGCCCGGCGCACCCCTCGGCCCGGCATATTTGCCGCATGCAGGAGATCCGGGCGGCGGACGGACTTTGCG
>DASWIR010000378.1:0-6907 GCA_036397575.1 Alteraurantiacibacter sp.
ACGGCGGGGGGAGGAGATCGTCAAGGCCTCCCCGCTCGATTGGACGGTGGTGCGCCCGCCCGGCGTGTTCGGCCCGCGCGACACGGAGATCTTCGAACTGTTCCGCGCGGCGAAGTGGGGCGTCGTTCCGATGCCGCGTGAGGGAAGGAGTTCGCTGATCCATGTCGCGGATCTGGCGCGCCTGCTGGTCGATCTGGTGGATGCGGGCCCCGAAATGTTGGGGCAGGTCTATGAGCCCGACGACCGGCGCGATGGCGGCTGGGAACATCGCGAGCTTGCAAAGGCCATCGGCGCGGCGGTGGGGCGGCGCGTCTTCGTGCCGCAATTCTCGCGGCCGACGCTGCTGGGCTTCTCGCGCGCCGACCGGATGCTGCGGCGGGGTAAGGCCAAGCTGACCGCCGACCGTGTCAATTACCTGACCCATCCCGATTGGACCTGCGATCCGGTGAAAGCGCCGCCTGCATCCTTCTGGGCGCCGCGGATCGAAACCGAAGCGGGGCTTGCGGAAACCGCCGAATGGTACCGCCGCGAAGGCTGGCTCTGATCATGTTTCTTCTGGCCGCATCTCCCGCCGCTTGAGCAGGGGCGAGAGGGCATCTCCGGCAATCGCTGCTGCCGAAATCCGGGATAGGAAATCGAATATGCCGGTCCCGGCCTACAGGCCCGGATCGTAATCCCCGCCGGGCAACTCGCGCCGCCCCGGATTGTTGGGCGAGTGAATGCCGCATTCGGTCTTTTCGAAGCCTGCCCAGCGGCCCGAACGCGGATCCTCGCCGGCCGCGACCTTGCTGGTGCAGGGCGAGCAGCCGATCGAGGGATAGCCCAGCGCCACCAGCGGGTGGCGCGGCAGGCTGTGCTCTTCGAAATAGGCCTCGATATCCGCCATAGACCAGTCGATCAGCGGATTGACTTTGAGCCGTCCGAGCGGATCGGTGTAGTCGATTTCGAAGCGCGGCAGGTTTGCCCGGTCGCTGGTCTGGAAGCTCTTGCGGCCGGTCAGTGAGGCATCGAAGCCGTTGAGAGCCTTGGCCAGCGGTTTCACCTTGCGGATTTCGCAGCAGCCATCCGGGTCCCAGCTCCAGCGCAGGCCGTTCTCATCCCTCTTGGCCAGGTCGTCCGCATCGGGCGTAAGGTTCTGAAGACTGGTGAGCCCCAGATCAGACACGAGCTTGTCGCGATAGGCCAGGGTTTCGGGGAAATGCTTGCCCGTCTCGAGGAACAGGACCGGCGTGGCGGGCGCGACCTGTGCGACGAGATGCAACAGTACGGCACTCTCCGCGCCAAAACTCGAAACGACTGCGACATCGCCGGCGATCCTGTCCTTGAGCACGGCTTCAAGCACTTCGCCGGTATCGGCCGCACGGAACATGCGGTTGAGCCGGATCGCGTCTGCCTCGTCGAAACGCGGGCCGATATCGATCCGGTCGATATTTCGTGTGCCCTGGCGCAGGGGATCGGCCTCAGCCATTGCCATCCCGCTCGTGGCGCAGCGTCCAGATCGGCTGGGTTGCATCCGCGGCTTCCTGGTAGACATGCGGCCAACGGCCGAAGGCGGCCTGCGCGTCGGCCGGGTCCATCGGCCTGTCGGGGGCGAAACTGTCGAAGCCGCAGCGGCGCATATGCGAAAGCTGGTCCACCAGCACATCGCCCACGGCGCGAAGCTCGCCGTCATAGCCCGCCTCGCGCAGGAGCCGCGCGGAGGAATAGCCGCGTCCGTCACCGAAGCTCGGGAAGTTCACTTCCACCAGCCGCACCCGTTCGAGATGGTCCAGCAGCAAGCGCACATCGTCGCCGGGCTCGACGCGCACGGCGGCGGCATTGGTCTGGCCGAGAAAGGCATCGACGGTCACCGCCGGATCGGAAACCTGCTCGTCATTGCGGAAGCGGAACTGGACCTCGTCGCAGCCCGGGGCGAGCGTGTCAGCCATAGAGCGCCTCCTTGAAAGGTTCCATGCCTATACGCCGATAAGTATCAAGAAATCGTTCACCATCTTTTCGCTCGCGCAAATAGACATCGGCGGTGGTCTCCACCGCATCGACGACGCCGTCCTCGTCGAAGCCGGGGCCGGTGATCTTGCCTAGCGATGTATCTTCGGCTTCCGATCCGCCGAGCAGCAGCTGATAGTTCTCGGTGCCTTTCCGGTCCACGCCCAGAATGCCGATATGGCCGGCATGGTGGTGGCCGCAGGCATTGATGCAACCCGAAATCTTCAGCTTCAACTCGCCCAGCGCATCGCCCTTGCCGTTCTCGGCAAAGCGTTGGGAGATTTTCTGTGCCAAGGGGATCGAGCGGGCATTGGCGAGGCTGCAATAATCGAGGCCGGGGCAAGCGATGATATCGCCCACCTGGTCGAGATTGGCGGTGCCCAGGCCGGCTTCCTCCAGCTTCTGCCACAGCCCGTAGAGATCGTCTTTCTTCACATGCGGCAGGACGATGTTCTGCGCATGTGTGACGCGGCATTCGTCGAAGGAATGTTCCCGCGCGAGATCGGCCATCAGGTGCATCTGTTCCGCGCTGGCATCGCCTGGGATGCCGCCGACCGGCTTCAGACTGATCGTTGCGGAAATATAACCCTTCTGCTTGTGAGGATGGGTATTGCGCTCGACCCACAGCTTGAAGTCGGGATCCGACAGGTCGAGCTCGTCGCCCGCATCCGGATCGAAGGGCGGATCGGCGAAGAAGGCCTTGATCCGTTCAAGTTCGGCAATGGGCGGTTCGACTCCCTGTTCCAGGAGGTGGACGAATTCCCCCTCCACCTGGCGCTTGTATTCCTCCGCGCCCAGCTCGTGGACGAGGATCTTGATCCGCGCCTTGAACTTGTTGTCGCGCCGTCCGTAGCGGTTGTAGACCCTCAGGCACGCCTCCGCATAGGTGATAAGCTGATCCAGCGGCACGAAGTCGCGGATCAGCGGCCCAATCATCGGCGTGCGGCCCATGCCCCCACCGACATAGAAGGCGGCGCCGATCTCGCCCGCCCCGTCAGCACTTGGGTTCTCGACGATCCGGATGCCGATATCGTGCAGCCTCATCGCCGCGCGATCGGTCTCGCTGGCGATTACGGCGATCTTGAACTTGCGGGGCAGGGCGAGGAATTCCGGATGGAAGCTCGACCACTGGCGCAGCAATTCGGCATATGGACGCGGGTCGACCAGTTCGCCGGCACTCGCCCCGGCGAACTGGTCGGAACTGATATTGCGGATGCAATTGCCGCTGGTCTGGATCGCATGCATCTCGACCTTGGCGAGATCGGCGAGGATATCGGGCGCATCCTCCAGCCTGATCCAGTTGTACTGGATGTTTTGCCGCGTGGTGAAATGGCCGTAGCCGCGGTCGTATTTGTCGGCGATGTCGGCCAGCATGTGCATCTGCGCGGAACTGAGCGTGCCATATGGCACCGCTACGCGCAGCATATAGGCGTGGAGCTGGAGGTAGAGCCCGTTCTGCAGCCGCAGCGGCTTGAACTGGTCCTCGCTCAGCTTACCTTCGAGGCGGCGGCGGGTCTGGTCGCGGAATTCCGCGACGCGGGTCTCGACCATCGCCTGGTCGTATTGATCGTACCTGTACATCAGATCACCCAGTTCCCGGCCTCGGGATCGGCCGGTTTCAGCGTTAGGTCGGGGCGGACCGTGGGCCCCAGGGCGCGAATGCGGTCCTTGATATGGGCCGGGCGGACCTTGCCCTGCGCATCGCGCTCGGCATCGATCGCATAGGATGCATTGACCCGGCGTGCGGCTTCCTCGCGGCCGAGGATCGGTTCCGCCTCGTCGCCCACATCGACGGCGTGATCGACATGAAGCGACCAGGTCTGTCCGTCCCACCAAACGACCGCGCCGGTCTTCAGGTCGTTGCCCGTCAGAATCTTCATGCCCGCGCCTCCAGCGCCAGTTGGGCGAGCGCGGCGTCATTTCCGCCGGCGACGCCGCCGATCACGATCAGGGCGGGGCTTTTTACCCCGCGAGTTTCGACAAGCTGCGGAAGGCCCGCAAGCGAGGCGCGCAAGACCCGCATTTCGGGTCGCGCGGCGTTTTCGATCACCGCCACCGGCACGTCCGGCGCCAGCCCGTCTTCCATCAGCTTTTCGGCGATCTGCGGCGCGGTTTTGACGCCCATATAGATTACCAGCGTGCGGCCCTTGCCGGCAAGCCCGGCCCAGTCCTGCTGGGAAAGGCCCTTGCACTGCCCGGCGACGAAGCTGACGATGCTGGCATGGTCGCGGTGGGTCAGCGGGATCTGCGCCGCCGCCGCTGCGCCCAGCGCCGCGCTGATGCCTGGGACGACTTCCACCGGAACGCCGGCCGCGCGGCATGCCTCTGCCTCTTCGCCGCCGCGCCCGAAAATAAACGGATCGCCACCTTTCAGGCGAACGACATCGCGTCCGCCAAGCGCCTCACGTACCAGCAGCGCGCAGATTTCCTCCTGCGGCAGGGTGTGACGCGCGCGCCGCTTAGCCACCGAGACGAGGCGCGCATCCGGGTGCGCCATGGCGAGGATTTTGGGATCGACCAGCCCGTCATGCACTACCAGCCGCGCTTCGCCGAGCAGGCGCGCGGCGCGCAAGGTCAGCAACTCCGGGTCGCCCGGTCCCGCGCCGACGAGATAGACTGTGCCGATACTGTTCATGGCTGCAAAAATGGCCTCGCAGGCAGATTCCCGCCAGCGAGAATGCGTTTGGCGGGCGACAGGAGAGCTTTAGGCGTCCTTGCGCTCGATCCGCTGGGCGATCGCTTCGACCAGGCGGTCGAACTGTTCGTTGCCGCGCAAATTGAGGTCGCGCTGCGGGAAAGGAATCTCGATGCCGTTTTCCTTGAACAGCTTCCAGACGCGCTTGTACACGTCCGAGCGGATATTGCTCATCCCCTCTTCGGGATCGAGGATCCAGAAACGAATCTCGAAATCGACCGAACTGTCGCCGAACCCCGTCAGGTTCACACGAGGCGCCGGCGTATCAAGCACGCGCGGCGCGTCCTTGACAGCTTCCAGCAGGAGTTTTTCGACCAGTTCGATGTCGCTGCCATAGGCGACACCGACCGGAGCCTTCACCCGTACATCGCGCGAGCTGTAGGACCAGTTGACCACCTGGTTGATCATCAGCATTTCGTTCGGGATCAGATATTCGGTCTTGTCCCGGGTGACTACGGAAATGGCGCGGATGCCGATCTTGCGGATCTGGCCGAAGCTTTCCTGACCGCTGGAATCCGCAACGGAGATCACGTCGCCCGGCTTGATCGACTTGTCCATCAGCAGGATGATCCCGGCGATCAGATTGCCGAACGTCTTCTGCAGGCCGAAGCCGATGGCGAGGCCGAAGGCGCCGGAAAACACCGCAAGCGCGGTGAGGTCTATGCCCAGCAGATCGATGCCGATCAGGATTGCCATCGCCCATACCGCGATGGTCAGCAGCTTGTCCGCGAGCAGGCGCTGCGAGGGATCGAACCGCGTCATGCGGTTCACGGCCCTGCGCGCGAGCCGGCTGCCGAACCATGCGAGCAGGAAAATGGCGAGAATGACGGCCACCACGACCAGCCCGTCCCACACGGAAATGCGAGTGCTGCCGATACTTAGTGCGAGAGCATCCAGATAGTCGATTATATCGCCCACCGTCCCGCCTCTGGACGAGACGGCTTCCCTGATACCATCCGCCGCATCGAAAGAAGTTTCCCCGGGCGCGGGGCTGGCCTGGGCGGTGATCGTTTCCCCGGCCATGACAGTTTCCGTGCTTTCGGGCGCCGGTGCTTCGATAGTGGTGGGTGCAGTCATTCCTTGCTCGCAGCTTTAAGGCCTTGCGCGAGATCCCGGATCAGGTCGTCGGGGTCTTCCAGGCCAATCGACAGGCGTATTCCAAGTTCGCCCGCGACGCCGGGCGGCCAGCGCCTGAACGTGCGCGGCGGGTCGAAGGGAATAGCGAGGCTTTCGAAGCCGCCCCAGCTATAGCCGATGCCGAACAGCTCCAGCGCGTCGATGAAGCGCCCGCGGATCGCCCGGTCCTCGCCTTTAAGAACGAAGCTGAACAACCCGCAGCCGCCGGTGAAGTCGCGTTGCCACAAGTCATGTCCCGGCCCGGCGAGAAGCATCGGGCAGAGCACGGCGGAAACTTGCGGCTGGGCGGAGAGCCATCCGGCGATCGCCAATGCGCTTTGCGTTTCGCGTTCCAGCCTCACGCCCATGGTCCTGAGGCCGCGCAGGGCGAGCGCGGCATCGTCGGGCGAGACGACCTGGCCCATTGATTGCGAATGGCGGCGCAGTTTCGCGTAGAACGGCTCGCCGGCGCTGGCGCTGCCCATCATCAGGTCCGAATGTCCGCCGACATGCTTGGTCAGCGACATGATCGATATGTCGCAGCCTCGTTCCAGCGCAGGGAAGCCGAGCGCGGTCGCCCAGGTATTGTCGAGCACCACCGCGGCGCCCTTTTCATGGGCGATGGCCGCCAGCGCGGGTACGTCGGCCACTTCGAGCGTCAGGCTGCCCGGGCTTTCCATCAGCACGGCCTTGACGTTGCCGGTGAACATGCCGGCGAAATCCTCCACATCGAGCGGGTCGAATGGACGCGCCTCGATCCCGTAGCGCTTCAGCGTATGGAGCGCGATATTGCGCGTCGGTTCGTATGCGTTGTCGGTCACCAGCAGCTCGTCGCCCGGCCGCAATATCGCCATCAGCGTGTGAGAGATGGCCGCAACGCCGCTGGGATAGAGCACCGTCCCCTCAGCGCCCGGTTCCAGCTCTGTCAGCGCGTCTGCCAGCGCCCATTGCGTCGGGGCGCCGCGGCGGCCGTAATAGAAATGCCCGTCCTCGTTCGGGCGGCCGCTGGCGAGGTCGGCGCTGTCTTCGTAAAGATGCGTGCTGGCGCGCCATATGGGCGGATTGACCACCGGCCCGGTCCATTCCTTCCGCCGCCCGGCCTCGACCAGC
>DASWIR010000379.1:0-6251 GCA_036397575.1 Alteraurantiacibacter sp.
AGCCGACTGGGTTCCCGCTTTCGCGGGAATGACGAAGATTAGGGCGGAGAGAGGTGGAAGCCGCCGCATAGCCCCTCCACCACGCCGCTGCGCGGCGCGGTCCCCCTCCCCATGAGGCTTCGCCTCACAGGGAGGATTGGGCTGGCCCTCAAATATGCACGATCTCCCCGTCGCCTTGGAAAGCCGAAATTAACCGCGTTGCGCAGCACCAATTTATGCGTGATGTTTAGCGCAATCTAAGACTGGATCGGCGACAATCAGTGCATGGCCGAACCAGTCCTCAAGATCGTCGAGCCAGCCGAAGAGCAGACCGCTTGCCTTCAATGCGGCGAGATTGAGCATAGCCTGCTGTTTCGGCGAAAAAGGCACGACATCGTCGCATGCGACCGCTGCGGATTTGCCTTTGCTGTGGCCGTGCATCCCGGCGGTGAATTCGCAAGTTTTTGACCGTGCATTCAGGGTTCTGTGTCCGGCCAAGCGTTAATAGCTACGCTGCCGCCTACGGATAGGAAACGCCGATGGGTCGCGAAATTCCAGTCGATGCGCCTGCGGGTAACGGCACGATCTCCTGCAACCTTTGCGGCGAGCGGGAGCATCGTTTTCTTTTCCGCAAGGCCGGTTTCGATCTTGTCGAATGCGAGAAATGCGGTCTCACCTTCATTGCCAATCCGCCGAGCGAGCAGGCCGTCGCCGCGCTCTGCACCGCAAAGGCCGATTGTCAGGACGAGTTGATCGAGCCGTCGAGCGCGGCATTTCGCCGTATGCGGCAGGTCGCGAAGCAGCATTTACGGATGCTCGGCCGTTCGATCGCAGAGCCGGACGGCGTGCGGCTGCTCGACATTGGCTGCTCGAACGGGCTGTTTCTCGCCGAAGCGCGCGCCAGAGGATACGATGTTCACGGTACGGAGATTTCGCCTGAAACCGCGCAATTCGCCCGCGGCCATTTCGGGTTGCGGGTACATACCGGATCCTATGAATTCGCCGGCTTCGACAAGGGCAGCTTCGACGTCGTCACATTGTTCGATGTGACCGAGCACCTGCCCGACCCCTCTGCCGAGTTGAACCGCATTCGCGAATACATAAAGCCTGGCGGGTTGCTGCTGCAATCGACGCCCAACATCGACGGGCTGTTCCCGCGCCTCTCCTTTACACTGGCGAACCGGCTCGATTACTGGCCGCATCCCGAACCGCCGCATCGGCGGTATCAGTTTTCCGTGCGTACGATCCGGCTGATGACCGAGATGGCGGGCTTCGAAACGTACCGGACCGACCAGACCCGGATCGGGCTTGGCTACAGTTTCGATTTGCCGAAGGAATGGCGCAAGAGACCGAAAATGCTTGCCTATGCCGCCCTGTTTGCGCCGACTGCGGTCATCGGCCCGTGGATCGGGAGGGGGGACTGGGTCTATCTCGCTGCGCGCCGGCCGGGTTAGGCGGACACAGAGATCGATCAACGTTGACTTTGTCTGCAATTTGCTTGCCCTTCTGACGGGTCGCTCGCTAAGCGAAGGGCGGGAGAGGACACGCAATCATATGCTCACATTGTACAGCTTCGGCCCCGGCGCAAATTCGCTGAAACCCATGCTTACGCTTTACGAGAAGGGTTTGGAATTCAACCATCGCCTGCTCGATCCGGGCAAATTCGAACACCATTCGGACTGGTACAAGAAAATCAATCCGCGCGGTCAGGTCCCGGCGCTCGACGACAATGGAAAGGTCGTCACCGAAAGCACGGTGATCTGCGAATATCTCGAAGACGCATACCCGACCGAAGTGAAGCTGCGGCCCGACGATCATTACGACCGGGCGATGATGCGCATCTGGACCAAATGGGTCGATGAATATTTCTGCTGGTGCGTTTCCACGATCGGCTGGCACCGGCACGTCAGCAAGATGGTTGAAGGGCTGGCCGACGCCGAGTTCGAGAAAATGGTAGGCAATGTGCCGATTCCCGAACAGCAGGCCAAATGGCGCCGCGCGCGCGCAGGCTTCCCGCAAGAGTTACTCGACGAGGAAATGCGCAAGATCGGTGTCTCCATACGCAAGCTCGACGACCATTTGGCCAGCCATGAGTGGCTTGTCGGCGGCATATACTCGTTGGCCGATATCTGCAGTTTCGCCATAGCCAACGGGATGGAAGCCGGCTTCGCCGAGTTGGTGAACGATAGCGACACGCCGCACCTGGTGCGCTGGCTGCACCAGATCCACGAGCGCCCGGCCGTGAAGGAAATGTTCGCCCGGGTGCCGCGCGATTTCTGAGAGGTTCGCCTCGGGGCGGCTATCGGCATTTCCCGGCATCTTAGCGGGTTGGTAACCGAACTTCTTTAGACTGCTCCTCCAGAAAATAGGCGGTTATATAGTTTGCAAATGCGGGGTCGATATCGAGTACAATCATTTCCGTATTCGTCACCCTGAACTTGTTTCAGGGTCCATTTCTCCATCTGCACTGCCTGAGCCAGGAGGCGAAATGGATGCTGAAATAAATTCAGCATGACGAAGAAGGATAGCGCACCCGCGCTTGCAATCGATACAATCGCCAGAAAACAAGAGGATGCCAAAGATGAAGATGGAGGCGATTGACACCGCCGACAGGACGGCGCTCGAGACGATACCCGTGAGCTGCGGCGAGGTGACCATCGGTTGCTCCGATGTCACCGGCATCCTGCAGCAGGTCATCGCTTCCTCCGGCAAACTGCGCGCCGAACATGTCGAGCTCCAGGTCAAGATCACCGAGATGCAGGCCGATCAGGACCGCGTCAACGATGCTTGCGACGAGGCGCGGCTTCTCTCGGAAAATGCGATAGATCGGCTGGGCCAGAGCACCAGGATGATCCAATCCTCGCTGGGCGAGATCGGGCACCTGATCGCATTGGTCGATACGCTGGTGCAGCACGTCACCGACTTTTCCGCCGCGATGGAGCAGGTTCGCCGCTGCTCGGCCGATATCGACGAGATCGCCCAGACGACCGACATCCTTTCGCTCAACGCCGCGATCGAGGCACAGCGCGCGGGCGAGGCTGGCCGCACTTTCGCCGTGGTCGCCAATGAAGTGAAATCGCTCGCGAACAACACCAAAAAGGCCACTGCCGAAATCGCCCGCACCATCGATGCGCTCGGCAACAAGGCCGAGAAGGTCATCACGGAGATCGAGACCGGCAGCGAAACGAGCGGCAAGGCCAAGACTTCGATCGCCCGGATCGAGGAAACCATCGATGGGGTGGTGGAGCTCGTCCGCGATGTCGACCGGCAGAACGAGCAGATCGCCAATGCCAGCGGCACGATCACCGGGCATGTATCGCGTGTGCAGACCGTACTCCAGGATTTCGAAGGCGCTGCGGCCGAAAACGAGAACAAGCTGGTTCAGGCGCAGGCCCGCATGGGCGACCTCGAGGAAATGGCCAGCGTGATGTTCGATAAGGTGGTCCACGCCGGGCTCGCCCCGCAAGACAGCCTGATGGTGGAACGCGCACGGGCCGCCTGCGATGAAGTGACCCAGATCGCGCTTAAGGCGCTGGCCGAAGGAACGCTGGATGAAGCCAGCCTATTCGATGAGAATTATGTTCCGGTGCCGGGCACCGACCCGCAGCTTTTCCGCAACCGATTCAGCGACTGGGCGGACTCCAACTGGCGACCGGTGCTCGACCGGGTGAAGGAATCCGATCCCAATATCGTCGCCTCTGTATGCGACGACCGCAACGGATTCCTCCCTACGCACCTCACCGACCGGTCGCGCAAGCCCACCGGCGACTATTCGCACGACCTTCAGTTTTGCCGGAACGGCCGCAAGATATTCAATGCCATCGACCGCCGAATCAAGAAGAGCGACGCGTCCTATTCCATGGCGGTCTACCGCTATGAGGGCGACGGGAAGCAGTACCGCGTGGTTCGCCTTGCCAGCGTGCCGATCATTATAAATGGCCGGCGCTGGGGCGATTACGAAATTTCCTACGCCTTCTGAGATAGAAAGCACGATGTTTTAGCGTCACGAATCCGTAACGTTAGTGCTTACATGTGTAATTTTGTGACGTGGCATTAAGTTGCCGGTAACCAAACCGGCATAGCGTCGGCCTGGTCAATCCAGGGTCGGAGCAACATGAATCAACTCAGCAGGATCGCCGCAGAAAACAGCGCGATCGACGCCATCTCGCAAAACTGCGGGGAGGTGGCCGTCGGTTGTTCCGACATTGCCGGAATCGTCTCCAACGTGATCGCCTCGTCCGCGCGGCTGCGCGCAGAGCATGATGCCCTGCAAGGCACGGTCGAAGCGTTGGAAGCCGACCACAGACTTGTGGCCGATGCGTCGGATGAAGCGCGGCTGCTGTCGCAGCAGGCGATCGGACGCCTCGCTGAAGGCACCAAGCTGATGCATGGGTCGTTGGGGCAGATTTCGGGGCTGATAAAGCTGGTCGAAAATCTCGGCCAGCATGTCAGCAGCTTTGCCGCCGCGATGGAGCAGGTCCGCCGCTCCTCCAAGGACATCGAGGAAATCGCCGAAACCACCGATATATTGTCGCTCAATGCCGCCATCGAGGCGCAGCGGGCCGGCGCGGCCGGACGTACTTTCGCAGTCGTCGCAGCCGAAGTGAAGACGCTCGCCGGACGCGCGCGGATGGCGACCGAAGAGATAGCCGCCACCGTCAACGCGCTGGGCGGGGAAGCCGAGCAGGTCATCAAGCGGATCGAGGACAGCGAGAAGGAAAGCACCGAGGCGCGCAGCTCCATCGCCCGGATCGAGCAGACCATCGGCGACGTCTCCGACCTGGTCACCGATGTCGACCGGCAGAACGATCAGATCACGCGCGCGACCGGCAAGATGACCGAGCATGTCGGCAGTGTGCGCGAAATGCTGGGCAGCTACGATCTCGCCTCGCGCGATAACGAAGGCAAATTGAAGACCGCCAATGGCCGGATCGTCTCGCTGGAACTGACCGCCAGCGAAATGTTCGACAACATCGTGAAGGCCGGGTTCTCGCCGGAAGACATCGTCCTCGTCGAACGCGCGCAGGAATATGCACAGCAGGTGGTGGCACTCACCGAGCGGGCGCTGGCGGACGGGTCGCTGTCCACGGCCGCGCTGTTCGACCATGATTACCAGGAAATTCCCGGCAGCAATCCCAAACGTTACCGCAACCGGCTGATGGATTGGGCGCATCAGCACTGGCGCCCGATGCTCGACGGGTTCAGCGGCTCCGATCCGCGAGTGATGGCGGCTGCCTGCACCGATGTGAACGGCTACCTGCCCACCCATCTCACCGCGCATTCGCGCAACCCAACCGGCGACGTGCAGCACGACACGAAATATTGCCGCAACGGCCGCATCCTGTTCGACGAGCTCGACCGGAAGGCCAAGGTGAGCCAGGCCCCCTACATGATGGCGGTCTACCGCCAGGAGGGGGACGGGCAGGAATATCGCGTGGTTCGCAACGTCTATATCCCGCTGATCATCGACGGCCGCCGCTGGGGCGATTTCGAGCTCGCCTACTCGCTTTAGGGGCCGGGCGAGAAAGACGCGGGCGGCCCGGTTCCCCTTTCGTCATTCCCGCGAAAGCGGGAACCCAGTTATAGTCGGAACCGACCGGAGAGCCGACTGGGTCCCCGCTTTCGCGGGGATGACGAGGAAGAGATGCCCGGTCTGCGTTTAATGCACATGCCGCAGCTTGTCGGGGTTACGCATCACATAGATGGCGGCGACCTTGCCGTCCCTGATCTCGAGCGCGGTGGTCTGGAGCTCGCCGTCTGCCTCGCGGGTTACGAAGCCCGGCAGGCCATTGACGAACCCGGTGTGAACCAGCGTCGAGCCATATTTGCCGAACAATACCGCGAGGCTGCGGTGCAGTTTCATCACAATGTCGAAGCCGAGGACCGGTTCCATGGCAGCAGGGCGCTTGCCGCCGCCATCGGACCACATGCCGACATCCGCTGCGAGCAGCTGGCCGAGCGCCCCCATGTCGCCGCTGCGCGAGGCGGCGAAGAAGGCGTTGGCGATCTCGATCCCCTGCTCCTTTTCGAGCTTGTAGCGCGGGCGCGCATCGCGAACGTGGGCGCGGGCCCGAGCGGCGAGCTGGCGCGTCGCCGCGGTGTCGCGGCCGATCGTCGCCGCAACCTCGCCAAAACCGACGCCGAAGACATCGTGCAGCAGGAAGGCGGCGCGCTCCAGCGGCGAGAGCCGTTCGAGTGCGAGCATCAGGGGCAGGGTGACATCGTCGTCGTCCTCTTCCTCGACCAGCGGGTCGGGGAGCCAGGGGCCGATA
>DASWIR010000380.1:0-4174 GCA_036397575.1 Alteraurantiacibacter sp.
TATGCCAGCCGCGACGAAGGTGAGCCGGGCGAGTAACCGCCCGTCAGAGCCACCCGATCTTGCGGAAGCGCAGGAACAGCAGCCCACAGATCGCTGCGATGCCGCACATTATGGCAAGATAGCCGTAGCGCCAGCGCAGCTCCGGCATGAAATCGAAATTCATGCCGTAAATTCCGGCAATTGCCGTTGGCACGGCGAGGATCGCCGCCCAGGCGGCAAGCTGGCGTGTGATGACACCTTGCCGGCTCTGTTCCAGCAGCCCCGCGATCTCGACAATGGTGGTCAGCGTGTCGCTGAGCCCGCTCGCGCGGATTACGGCTCTGCGAGCGTGGTCATAGACGTCACGGAAATAGGGGCGCGCACGTGCGTCGATCGCCGGCTGTTCGACATTGGCGAGCTTGGAGGCCACTTCCTCCATCTGCCCGGCGATCGCGCCGAAGCGCCGCAAGGTGCGCCTGAGGCGAAAGATCCGCCGGATCCTAGCCTGGTCCGGGAAGCTTGCAATCGCACCGTCCTCCATTTCGATCACCGAGGCTTCGAGGCTGTCGAGCAGCGGAGCATAGCCATCGACCAGGAAATCGAGCACTGCGTGCAGCACGAAATCGGGCCCTTCGGCGAGGCGTTCCGGGTGCAGTTCCAGCTGGCGGCGCAGGTCCGAATGCTCGCGCAGGCTGCCCTGCCGCACGGTGATGATGAAATCGCCGCCCAGAAAAGCGGCTGTCTGGCCGTAGGCTATACCTTCGCCCTTCTGGAGTGCAGCGGTGCGGGCGATCACGAACAGCTGGTCGCCATATGCCTCGGCCTTGG
Organism: Alteraurantiacibacter sp.; assembly: GCA_036397575.1. Classification (GTDB taxonomy): domain Bacteria; phylum Pseudomonadota; class Alphaproteobacteria; order Sphingomonadales; family Sphingomonadaceae; genus DASWIR01. The sequence continues at coordinate 808 of DASWIR010000380.1, forward strand.
CCGAGTTGCTCGTATGCAGCGCATCGTCCACCGCCAGCGGGTGCAGGCCGTAGCGCTCCTGTAGAGGAACCATCTCCTCTGCGGTGGGCTCGAACAGGCCGATCCAGTCGAACTCGTCATCCGCCGGACGGCCGACGTTTCCCGGCGGCAGCCGATCGGCCAGCGGCCTTCCCTCCCTGTATCGCCGTGCGGCCACGATGGTCATCGCATGAATCGTGACATGACAGCCTTTGGCTGGCAATCGGGAATATATGAACGGTCCAAGTGCCATACAGCCTGAAACCCCCGCCACAGGCGGCTTGCCCGACCATGACGTCCTGATCGTCGGCGCCGGGCTTTCCGGCATCTCTATGGCCGCCCATATGCAGATGCTGTGCCCGCAACGCAGCTTCGTCATCGTGGAGCGGCGCGAGCAGCTGGGCGGCACCTGGGACCTGTTCCGCTATCCCGGCGTCCGGTCGGACAGCGACATGCATTCACTCGGCTTCCGCTTCGAGCCGTGGGTTCACGAGAAATCGATCGCCGACGGGCCGGCGATACTCGATTACCTCAACCGCATCGTCGACGAACGCGGCATCCAGCAGCATATCTGCTTTTCCAGCAAGGTCGTTTCGGCAGACTGGCGCGGCGCCGAAGCGCGATGGCACGTCACGATCGAGAACGAGGACGGCCGGCAAAGCGAGACGACCTGCCGCTTCCTCTATCTGGGTTCGGGCTATTACGATTACGACGCGCCCTATCACCCGGCTTTCGAAGGCCGAGAGGATTTCAAGGGCCGGATCGTTCACCCGCAATTCTGGCCCGAAGACCTCGACTATGAGGGCAAGAAGGTAGCGGTGATCGGCTCCGGCGCGACGGCGGTCACTATCGTCCCGGCCATGGCGGAGCAGGCAGCCAAGGTCACCATGCTGCAGCGCACGCCGACCTGGATGGGCGCGCGCCCGTCGAAAGACTGGATCGCCAATGCGCTGCGCAAGCTCCTGCCCGGAAAGCTCGCCTACAAGCTGACGCGGGCGAAGAATATCGGTCTGCACTCGCTGATCTACAAGCGCGCGCGGGCAAAGCCGGAAAAGGTCGCCGCCTTCCTTACGAAGAAGCTCAAGGAGGCGCTGGGGCCCGAATATTCGGAAAAGAACTTCCTCCCGCCTTACAATCCGTGGGAGCAGCGCCTGTGCCTCGTGCCGGACGAAGACCTCTTCAAGGCGATACGCGGCGGCAAGGCCGAGATCGTCACCGGGCAAATCGATCGCTTCACCGAAGGCGGAATCCGCCTGCTGAATGGCGACGAGATATCGGCGGACATCATTGTCACTGCCACCGGCCTGGCGCTGAGGATGGGAGGAAAAATCGCGATCGGCCTCGACGGAGAGCCGGTCGATTTCAGCGAACGCTGGTTCTACCGCGGCTGCATGTTCTCCAACGTGCCCAATTTCGCCGTGGTGTTCGGCTACCTCAATGCCAGTTGGACGCTGCGGGCTGACAACAATGCCGAATATGTCTGCAAATTGCTGAAGCTGATGGAGGAAAAGGGCGCCACTATCGCGGTGCCTCGCCTGCCCGAGGATCACGGCCTGGCAGAGGATCCGCTCTATGACGAGTTCTCCTCCGGCTACATTCAACGCGCCAAGGGGGACCTGCCCAAAAACGCTGCCACCCTGCCCTGGCGGCTCAATATGGACTATTTCGAGGACCGCAGGGATTTCCGCGAGAACCCGGTCGATGACGGCGTGCTGCGGTTCGGGCGGCGCGGGCCCTTCGAGACGGGCTCTCAGCCTGCGGCTTCGATCCCTCCTCAGGACGAACGGATAAGGAAAAAGGCGTGAAGACACCCTTCCCCGTTCGTCCTGAGGAGCGAGGACGTAGTCCGAGCGTCTCGAAGGATCGGCTCGGCCAAGGTGGCATGAAAGACAAGGTCTGGACCGCCGCGCTTATCGTGATCGGCGATGAGATTCTGTCTGGCCGCACGCATGACAGGAATATCGCGCAGGTGGCCAGCTGGCTGCAGGTGCAGGGCATCCGCCTTGCCGAAGTGCGCGTGGTTCCCGATGTCGAAGACCGGATCGCCGAGGCGGTAAATGCGCTGCGCGGCAAGCATGACTATCTCTTCACCACTGGCGGGATCGGCCCGACGCATGACGACATCACCGTGGATGCCGTAGCCAAGGCACTGGGCGTGCCGGTGGTGATCCATCCGGAGGCTCGGTCGATCCTCGAAGCCTATTATGCCGGCAAGCCGGGCGGGCTGACCGAGGCGCGGCTCCGCATGGCGCGCGTTCCGGAGGGTGCTGACCTCATCCCTAACCGGATGTCCGGCGCGCCGGGGATAAAAATCGGCAATGTCCATTTGATGGCGGGCGTCCCGCATATCTGCGCGCAGATGCTCGATGCGCTCACCGGCACGCTGGAAGGCGGGGCTCCGCTAATTTCCGAAACCATCGGATGCTGGGTGGCGGAAAGCGAGGTCGCCGACATCTTGCGCGAAGTCGAAAAAGCGCATCCCGGCGCGCAGATCGGATCCTATCCCTTCTTTCGCGAGGGCAAGGTGGGGGCAAATTTCGTAATCCGCTCGACCGATCCGGAAGAACTGGCGAGCTGCGCGGATACGCTGAGCGAGGCCCTGTCCGAAGCAGGTCACGATTTCACCCCGGGCGGGATTTGAGGGCCGATACGCCCAGAATGGAATGAAGCCGGGCTGGTATGGTTTAGGCTGTATCGGCATTCATCGCTTCGCGGTGACCGTTTGCAAGGAAGCCCCAATGGGCGCACCTTTCCTCTCTCGTCATCCCCGCGAAAGCGGGGACCCAGGGCAGGTCAGCACCAAGCCAGACTGGGTTCCCGCTTTCGCGGGAATGACGAATGAGGGTGAGCATTCGCAACCGAGCCGCTCGACCGGGGATACTGCCCGTTCTTCACGGCTCTCTGTGCATTTCGTCCCGCAAGCGAGCCACCGCGGCTATGTGCCAAACCGATGCAGCTTAAGCCGCAAACCTAGCGCTTCGCCTTGGCCCCATTGAACGCCGCGGCCTCCCCGACCAGCGCCTTGAACGCCTGCTCGTCGATCTCGTCGTCTTCGAAGAGGTCGATCGCGCGGCGCATATTGCCGTCGAGACTCGAGTTGAACAGGCGCGTGGGATCGCCGAGCGAAGCGCCCTGGGCAAATGTCAGCTTGACCTTGTCCTTGTAGGTCTCGCCGGTGCAGATGATGCCATCGCTCTCCCAGACCGGGACCCCGAGGGGATTGCTCGGCCTGCGCCATTTTACCGTCTCGATCACCTCCGGCACCGCCTCGCGGATCAGCTTGCGTAACCGGGCCAGCGTCGCCCCGCGCCAGCCAGCCAGCGCCTCGATCTTCGCGTCGATCAGTTCG
>DASWIR010000381.1:0-8955 GCA_036397575.1 Alteraurantiacibacter sp.
GAACTGTCACTCGGACGGGGATAGATGGGCCGCAACGAGGACGCAATTGCGCACATTGACGGGTGTCGAAAGCGATTCGCCCGCATCCATCAAATAGCGGACTTCCTTCTCGATCCCGCCGGTGATCGCAGGATGAGACACGAGAATATCGTAGAGTGTCGTCGTGCCGCATTTGGCCACACCGGGCATTATGAGATTGGGCGTGAAGACCATTCTATGCCCTACCCTCGTTTCCCTGACCTTGCCGGAAAGCGCGTTCGCCTTGGTAGCGAAAGGCTGTCATTCGGGTGCCCCCATCAGTTCGTCTCGTCTGATCCTGCCAGTCGCATTGCGATCATCGATTTTGGCAGGCCGGCATAGAATTCGAACCTGTGCTCCGCGTCCGGAAACAGGAAGCGGAACTGGCTGCGATCGAGCATTATGTTGGATTCAACCAGATTCATCGCCTGCTCCACGTCGTCCGCCGGGTTGGACCAGCCAGCCTTGACGCGGCGATGAAGTTTGAGCCGCAGCGATGCGGGCAACCAGTGGATAAGCGGCACTCGGTAGAAGTGTGGGTCGAAGGGGAACCAGAAATAGGGCGTCTGCACATAGTATGAAGGAGCTAGGCGACGGACCTCCGACGCGAAATCGGCCATCTTCTGCCACATGCCGACATGTTCGATGACGCTGTTCGAATGGACGATATCGAAGCTGCGATCCGCATAGCCCACCATATCGCACGCATCGCCTACGGCGAGCTCGACCGGCCCTGCCTGCTTGGAATTACGGGTCAATTCCTGCTCCTGGAAATTGACACACACAACTTCGAACTCATGCATGGTGAGCCAATCGAAGCCTACCCGCTCCCAATATGCCGCACCGCCGCCCAGATCGACGATCCGGCAGCTTCGCCTCTTCTCGCCTCTGGCCTTGAGCAGAAATTCGCGCAGCAACCGGTCGCGTTTCGACCGCATTCTGTATGAAAGCGAATTCCGGTCCGACGAATCGGCGAGGTTGGTCGTCATACGCCAATTCCCCGATTCTGGCCGCGACAGATCATGCCCTCCAATTTGTCCGTTGCTCTCTGGCTTCGGCAGCTGAATTCAGTCACGGGGCGGCTCCATCGGGTCGATGATTTCGAGGTTGGGGAAATAGCTGGCAAATCCCTTACGGTCGCGCGTCACCAGTGGCCAACCCCTCATTTCGGCTTGCGCACCGATCAGGAAATCCGGGAGGATCGTCTCACGGCTTCCGCCGCGGCGGCGATATTCCGCGAATGCGCACCCGGCGCGATACGCATCGTCAAGAGTGATCTCCGCGATTTGCAGGCCAAGTTCGGCAAGAGCGGATTGAAGCGCGTCCGTTTCGGTGAAACTGGGAGCGACTTCGGCAAAGATCACGAGATTGATATGGATGGTCTGCGCGATCTGCCATCCTGCCAGCTTTTCGAACCAGTCAGGGTGTTCATTCTGAAAAATGGCGATGAGAATGTTGCTGTCGAGAATCACACTTCAGGCCCATCGCCTCGTATCCAGCGCTGAAATTCGAGCCCGTCCATGCCCGCGAACTCGTCCTGCAATCTGTATTTTTGACGAACTTCGGCAAGCCTCCTGAGAAAGTCCGCTTTTTCCGCCATGGCATCGCGCTTCACGATCCTGGCGTTGCCGTCATCGTCGATTTCGAAGCGGACCTTCTGTCCTGGTTTGAGGCCAAGAGCATCGCGAATGTCCTTGGGAATGGTAACCTGGCCCTTGCTGGTGAGGCTGCTCTCATGCTTCATGGATAAAAGTAATACCTTGAATCGGTAATACCGTCAATGTCAGGAAGCCCCAAACCAAAGACTCGCCGGTTGCGCTCTGGATGCGATAGGCGCTCATTTCACCACCACTTCTCCGGCTTCGCGCCAAACCCCGCGCGCTGTTCGATCGCCAGGCCGGCATTGAGCACGCTCTGCTCGTCGAACGCATTGCCGATCACCTGCAGGCCGAGCGGCAATCCGTCGCGGTTGAGTCCCCCCGGCACGCTCATCGCCGGCAGGCCGGCGAGGCTCGCGGGGACGGAGAACACGTCGTTGAGATACATGGCCAGCGGATCGTCCACCTTGTCGCCCAGCGCGAAGCTGGCGGTCGGGGTGGTCGGAGCGAGGATCACGTCGCACCCCTCGAAGGCCTGCGCGAAATCGCGGGCGATCAAGGCTCGGACCTTCTGGGCCTGGTTGTAGTATGCGTCATAGAAGCCTGCTGAGAGCACATAGGTGCCGATTAGGATGCGGCGTTTGACCTCGTCGCCGAAGCCGGCGGCGCGGGTCGCGGCATACATGTCCTGCAAATTCGCGCCTTCGGGCAGCTCGCGCAGGCCGTAACGCACGCCGTCATAGCGGGCTAGGTTGCTGGAGGCTTCCGCCGGGGCGACGATGTAATAGGCGGGCAGCGCATATTTGGTGTGCGGCAGCGAGATATCGACGATCTCGGCGCCCGCATCCTTCAGCCAGGCGATCCCGTCATCCCACAGCTTGAGGATATCCTCGTCGGTGCCCTCCATCCGGTATTCCTTGGGAATGCCGACTTTCTTGCCCGAAAGGTTGGGGTCGAGCCCGGCTTCCCATTCGGGCACGGGCAGGTCGAGGCTGGTCGAATCCTTCGGATCGAACCCGGCCATGACTTCGAGCATGATCGCGCAATCGCGCACGTCGCGCGCCATCGGCCCGGCCTGGTCGAGCGAGCTGGCAAAGGCGACGATGCCCCAGCGCGAGCAGCGGCCATAGGTCGGCTTGATGCCGGAAATGCCGGTGAAGGCGGCGGGCTGGCGGATCGAGCCGCCTGTGTCGGTCCCGGTCGCCGCGGGGCACAGCCGCGCCGCAACCGCGGCCGAGCTGCCGCCCGAGCTGCCGCCCGGCGCCAGCGGGGCATTGCCCCCATCGCTCCGCCGCCAGGGCGAGATCACATTGCCGAAATAGCTCGTCTCATTGGACGAGCCCATCGCGAACTGATCGAGATTGAGCTTGCCCAGCATGCCCGCACCCGCATCCCACAGCTTCTGCGAGACGGTGGATTCGTATTCGGGCGTAAAGCCTTCGAGAATGTGGCTGCCCGCGGTGGTCTGCACACCCCTGGTCGCGAACAGATCCTTCATGCCGATCGGCACGCCGGCCATCTTGCCCAGCGGCTTACCCGCAGCCCGGTCCGCATCGACCTTCTGAGCCGCCTCGATTGCCTTTTCGGGCGTGGCGACGATGAAGGCGTTGAGCTGGCTCGCAGCGGCGACATTGGCGTTGAAGGCCTCGGCCATTTCCCTCGCGGAGAAGTCGCCCCTGGCGACACCGTCGCGGATGGCGGCAACGCCGAGTTCGGTAAGGCCGGTCATTGCGTAAATCCCCTGTGAGTCCCTGCGAAGGCAGGGACCTTGGGCCGCAAGCACAACGCCCGATGCACGAGGTCCCAGCCTTCGCTGGGACTCACGAAATAATAGCCCATCATTCGATCACCTTCGGCACGCCGAAGAATCCGTGCTCGGCCGCGGGCGCATTGGCCAGCACCTTGTCGCGCATCCCGCCGCCCGTCAGCGGGTCGGCATCGATCACATCGTCGCGCAGGCGCAGCGTGTTGGGGATCACCGCGGTCATCGGTTCGACGTCGCTGGTATCCACTTCGCCCAATTGCTCCACCCAGCCGAGGATCTGGTTGAGTTCGGGGACCATATGGTCGAGCGCCTCGTCATCCATCCGGATGCGGGCGAGGCCGGCGATTTTCGCCACGGTTTCGCGTGTTACGGACATGAAGGCGCGTTAGCGGGGCCTTGACCTGCCTTCAAGCGGTGGAATGCGCCGGAGCGGTCAATCGAGCGGCTGGGGCAACGGCTTGCCGTCTATGAATACATAGCGCTTGGCAATCTCGCGCACTTCGACATCGGAACTCTCTTCCAGCGGCCCGCCCGTTTCCTGCGGGGGGCGGACTTCCGCGATTTCCTGCCCATCCCCGGCGGGAATGGCCAGCAGGCGGCTGCCATAATTCTCCAATAGGGCGACTTCGCGCCGACCGTCGACGCCAAGGCCGAGATCGATCGCAAGGCAGCGCTCGCGGCAGGCATATTGCTGTTCCTTCAGCCAGGCGAGCAACTGCGCCCGTAGCTTCGGATCCCCGGGCCGCACGACCAGGTTGTAATCCTCCTCGATCCGCACTCCGCGCGCAAAGCCGTAGGGCCGTTCCGTCTGCTCGATCGCAAGCTGCGCGCGTTCGGCGACATCTTCGTCGCTTCCTTGCGCCAGCCGTTTCAGTGCCGCGCGCCCGGCATCGCCGAAGTCCCAGCGCAGCGCGGCATAGTCGAATTCCTCGGCGCTGACCGTCCCTGCTTCCAGCCGCGCAATCTGATTGCGCGCCGAGACCGCGCCGAAATCCAGGATCGGCAGGGCCAGCACAAAGGCAATCACACTGATCGCCGCGGCGAGGTGGAGGTTCGCTTCGCGAAGCCGTGCGGCCCAGGCGGCTTTCCGCCCGCGCGCCGCCGCAACCCAGTAAGCCAGGCCATAGGCGCAGGCGACCGCGATAGCGATCATGGCCCAGATCCGCTCGGGCGAAAGCCCGTGTTGTGCGACGCGGGTGCCCATCGAGATCGCGGCAAAACCCACCAGCGGCAGAATCGAAAGCGCCAGTATCAGCGCTGTAACACGCAGGATCCAGGACTTGCGCATCTGCTCCTCGCTGTCGCGCAATATCGTGTTGGCGAGCACGAAGGCTCCCACCGCGCAGGCGAGCAGCATCGGCGTTGGGCTCTCGGTCGCGTCCCACAGCACCTGCAGCCCCGAGAGCAGTAGCGCCGCAAGGAAGATCACCAGCGCCAGCGCCAACGGCACCGCCAGCAGCGAGAGCACCAGCATCACCACATTCTGCATTGCGCCGAGGATTTTCAGTTCATTGCGCAGAGTGCCGAGCGCCGCTCCGAAGGCGGCGCCTGAAAAAGTCCAGCCGAACCATTCTTCGTCGATCGCGTCCATCAGCAGATCGATGCCGATGAGGTCGAACAAGTTTGCGAGCAAGGCCAGCAGCGCCCAGGAAATGCCGGTGAAGGCGAGCGCGCCCGCGCCGCTGATCGCGTCCGTCCAGACGTGGAAATGGGTCTCGCTGTAGGAGGTGCGGAAGCGGTGCCGGTGGAAGCCCGCCTGGAACAATGGCAGGGCCAGCGTGACGGCGATTATCCCCGCGCCGATCCAGAATCCTTCGTCGGAATAATGATCGCCTGCATTGGTCGCGCGCCAGGCGATCCCCGCCATGACCAGGCCGGCCACGCCGGCGAAGATCGCCGGTTCACGCCACTTTTGCGGATCGAAAGTGAAGGCCAGCGCGACCGCGCCGAAGAACACCAAAGCCGTCGCCGCCATCCGCGCGGGGTCGGTTTCGGCATTGTCGCTAAGGAAGTGGATGAGGAGGCCGGCAAGGCCCAGCCACGCGGCGAGCACCCATGGCCGCAAGGGCCAGTCCTCTATCGCTGCCTCGCCTGCCGGAGAGGAGGCGTCTTGCGGTTCGGCCATCGGACCCTCTCCCCCTTACCTCCCTTATTCGGGCGGCTGTGGAGCGCCTGGCGCGCCTTCGCCCCCGGCTCCCTGCATCTGCATCATTTGCTGGAGCATCTGGAAACGCCTTTCGGCATCTTCGCGAGTCATGAAATCGACCAGTTCTATCTCGAAGACGAGGTCGCTATTGGGCGGAATCGGCGATCCAGGCTGCGGGTCCGCGCCATAGCCCTTGTCGGACGGGATCTCGAGCCGGTACTTGCCGCCCTTCTTCATCTTCACCAGGCCTTCCCTGAAACCCGGGATCATCTGGTCGAGCGGCAGCGGAGTGCCGTCGGGCAGAAAGCCTTCGACGGGCACTGGAATGTCCTGCGACTGGTCGAACACGGTGCCGTCGGGCAGCATGCCCTTATATTTCACGAACACCACGTCGTTTTCGGTCGGACTGCCGCCGGTGCCTTCTTCGACCACGGTCAATTCCACGCCTTTGGGCGTCGCCAGCCATGCCAGCGCGAAAGCCGCGGCCACGGCGAGCGCCACGCCGATCCAGAGCTTCACGAGCGAGCCCTTGGCGATGGGCTGCAGCGGTACGCGGGTGACTTCTGCCATGGAATATTCCTGATACGAAAAAGGCGCGGGATTGGCCCCGCGCCTCTTTGAACTGTCAGATCGTGGCGTTCAAGCTCACTTGGTGCCGTCGCGCTCCGCCCGCTTGCGCTCCAGCTTGCGGGCGCGGCGTATAGCGGCCGCCTTTTCGCGGGCGCGCTTCTCGCTCGGTTTCTCATAGTGGCGGCGCAGCTTCATCTCGCGATACACGCCCTCGCGCTGCAGCTTCTTCTTGAGCGCGCGGAGGGCCTGGTCGACATTGTTATCGCGAACGATGATCTGCATAAATTCCTATACCTCGAAACATATCAGGGCACATCCCGTAGAAGCGGGCCAACCCGTTAAACTTCAACGAAAATTGGGCCGAATCCGTTCCGGATCGGCTCGAACGGACCCGCGCCTAGGCTAAACCGGGCGAAAAGGCAAGCATTTGCAGGCGGCTTCGCCGCGCCGGCCGGCGCGCTCCGCGGGGGCTTTCGCCACCGGGCAAGCGCGGCTAAGGGGCGGGCATGGCCATGCCTTCACCCATCATCGCATCCTCGCTCGTCGCCATCGGCGGCGGCGCCGGCGCGCTCGCCCGCTATCAGGTCGGCCGGGGAATGACTCACTGGCTCGGGCCGCAGGTCGTTTCCACCTTTCCCTGGGCGACGCTGGCGGTCAATGTGATCGGTAGCCTCGCCATGGGGCTGCTCGCCGGATGGCTCGCGCGGCACGGCGGCGAAGGTGCGGAGAACTACCGCCTGCTCGTGGGCGTCGGCCTCATGGGCGGCTTTACCACTTTCAGTGCCTTCTCGCTCGAGCTGATGCTGCTGATCGAGCGCGGCCAGCCGGCAACCGCTTTCGCTTACGGCGCCGTATCGGTGCTCGCCGGGCTCAGCGCGCTCTATATCGGGCTGATCGTCATGCGGCTCGCGGGATGAACAAGAACGGCAAGCCGGCTCCCTCGAAGCAGGACAAAGTCCGCCAGTTCACCATTGCGCCCGACGATGACGGGATAAGGCTCGACCGCTGGTTCAAGCGGCATTTGCCGCAAGTCGGCTTCGGCACCGTCTCGCGCTGGGCGCGCACGGGGCAAATCCGCGTCGACGGCAAGCGGGCAAAACCCGAAGAACGGCTGACGGCCGGCCAGCAATTGCGCGTGCCGCCCGGCGGCGATGCTGCGGCAGCAAAGCCTCGCATGCGCATAGAGCTGACGGCCGAAGAAGTGGCGAGCGCGCAGGCCATGCTGATTCACCGCGACGATGCGGCGCTGGTGCTCAACAAGCCGCCGGGACTTGCGACGCAGGGCGGCACCAAAACCAATATTCATGTCGACCGCCTGCTCGACGCCTATGCCGGGGAGGATGAGCCGCGCCCGCGCCTGGTTCACCGGCTCGACAAGGATACGAGCGGCATCCTGCTCGTCGCTCGGACGCCCGGCAGTGCGGCCTTCTTCTCCAAGCGCTTCTCCGGGCGCAGTGCCAGGAAAGTATATTGGGCCCTGGTTGTCGGCCTGCCCGAGAAATCCGAAGGGCTCATCGATGCTCCGCTGGCCAAGCAGCCGGGCACGGGCGGCGAGAAGATGCATATCGACGAGGAGGCAGGCCAGGCGGCCAGGACGCTGTTCCGCGTGATCGACCGCGCGGGCAACAAGGCCGCCTGGGTCGAGCTTGAGCCGCTGACCGGCCGGACCCATCAGCTGCGCGTCCATATGGCGGCGATCGGCCACCCGATCGTGGGCGACGGCAAATATGGCGGGCAGGATGCGTTCCTCACCGGCAGCATCAGCCGCAAGATGCATCTCCACGCCCGCCGGCTCATCATCGAGGCACCCAAGGGCGGCAAGCTCGACGTCAGCGCCGAACTGCCCGAGCATTTCGCGGCGAGCATGGCCCAGCTCGGCTTCGACGAGGCCGCAAGCGACGCTTCACCGGCCCAGGGACCGCCTCCTCCGGGCCGCGCCGCGAAAAAGCAGGCGGCCAAGGCCCATGCCAAGCAATACCGCAAGGCGCGGCGCGGAGAGCGGCGCGGCCGGACGGCAGGCACCGGCCAGGCCAAGCCGAAGGGAGGGCGCAAGTGACCTCAGCCTTGTTCGTCATTGCGAGCCTCGCGCAGCGAGGCGCGGCAATCCAGAGCCGGCAGGCGATGGAACTGGATTTCTTCGCTTCGCTCGCAATGACGGCGAGGACTCGCAAATGACCGCCGGCTCCCGGCAGGTCCGCCTTGCCGTATTCGATTGCGACGGCACGCTGGTCGACGGCCAGGCCGCGGTCTGCAACGCGATGGAGCAGGCTTTCGGCCAGGTCGGCCTCCCCGCTCCGCAGCGGCACGAAGTGCGCCGGATCGTCGGGCTGAGCCTGCCCGTTGCCATCCGCCGCCTGGCCCCCGAGGCGGACGAAACCAAGCTCCCATTGCTGGTCGATGCTTACAAGGCCGCCTTCTTCGCCGCCCGAGAGGCGGGGCAGGTCGTCGAGCCGCTGTTCGACGGGGTAGCGCCGCTGCTCGGCCGTCTTCAGAGCAAGGGCTGGTCGCTTGCCGTCGCCACCGGAAAGTCCGACCGGGGCCTCAGGGGCTGCCTTGCGGGTCATGGCCTGCTGGATCGTTTCGCCAGCCTGCAGACCGCCGATCGCCACCCTTCCAAACCGCATCCTTCCATGCTGGTGGAGGCGATGGCGGACACTTTCGCGCAACCTCGCGACACGGTGATGATCGGCGACACCGGCTATGACATCGAAATGGCGCTGGCCGCCGGCACGCGTGCGATCGGCGTGGCCTGGGGCTATCACGCGCCGGGTGAGCTGATCGCCGCGGGCGCCGAGGCCGTGGCCCGCTCGGCCGAGGAGCTGGAGGAGATGATCCATGGATGAGAGGGCCAGGGCGGA
>DASWIR010000382.1:0-12619 GCA_036397575.1 Alteraurantiacibacter sp.
TGGCGGGAATGGCTTGCGCAGTTCGGCCACGCACTGCGCGCCAGCTTTTCCGGTCATCGCGATGGTGCCCGCATTTGCGCGATTGCGACGCCGGCTCCGCATGCCGATCCGGCGAAGAGCGCACAGGCGATAGCCGCCCCGCTGATCGCGTTCGGGCTCGATCGGCATTCCGCGCTGATTTTCCAGGCCGCGGTGATTTCCTACGCGCTGGGCTGGAGCACATTCGAAGCCAATGGGCCGATGCACGACTTCCTCGATCGCATGATGATCTTCGAGGAGAGTTTCCGTATCGGGCTGGAGGCGATGATCGCGGGTTTCGTTCCTATGGATCGCACGGTCGCAGGCTAGATTCCTGGCCGCGTATCCAGCTTCGACCTTATAAAATTTGCCCGGAATGGGCAAAATCAACGGAAAGGCTGGCGCGTGTGAGGCGGCATCCCATATGGGGGACGCAACCGGTCCGCTCACACTCGAAAACGAGGAAATCCGATGTCCAGCACCACGCAAACCGCCCCTGAAATCTCCAAGGAAATCGTGCGAGTTTTCGCCCTGCAGCAGGCGCATCAATGGGATGTCAAAGCCTCGACGGCGGATGAGCGGAAGGCCAAGCTGGCGAAGCTCAAAGGAGCGGTGGAGGCACATGCCGACGACATCGTCGCGGCTGTGCAGAAAGACACGCGCAAGCCCGAGGGGGAGATCCGGGTTACCGAGGTGATGAATGTGGTTGCCAACATCCAGCTCGCCATCGACAATCTCGACGAGTGGATGAAGCCGACCGAGGTGACGCCGTCCAAGAACCCGAACGACAGGGCCCAAATCGTCTATGAAGCGCGGGGCGTGTGCTTGATCCTCGGGCCATGGAATTTCCCGCTCGGCCTGACCTTCGGTCCTCTCGCGGCGGCGGTTTCGGCCGGTAATTGCTGCATGGTGAAGCTGACCGATCTGTGCCCGGCCACGGCGCGCATCGCCGGAGAAATTATCCGCGAAGTTTTCGACGAAAACGAAGTGGCGCTGTTCGAAGGCGATGTGAGCGTTGCCGAAGCGCTGCTCGAATTGCCGTTCAGTCACATCTTCTTCACCGGCAGCACCCGCGTGGGCAAGATCGTGATGGCAGCGGCCGCCGAGCACCTCGCCACGGTGACGCTGGAACTGGGCGGCAAGTCCCCGGTCATCATCGACGAGGGCGCGGATATCGGAATGATTGGTGCCGCGCTGGCCGGGGCCAAGCAGTTCAATGGCGGCCAGGCCTGCATTTGCCCGGATTATGTCTTCGTGAAGGAAGAACAGAAGGCCGCGCTCGTCGATGCGTTCAAGACCAATGTCGAGAAGAACCTCTACAATGAGGACGGCTCGATCAAGAAGGATTCGATCGCCCAGGTTGTGAACGAGGGCAATTTCAAACGGGTGAAGGGCCTGTTCGACGATGCGGTTTCCAAGGGTGCAACGGTCGCCGTGGGCGGCACCTTCGAGGAAGATGATCGCACCGTCCACCCGACGATGCTGACAGACGTCACCCCGCAGATGACGATCCTGCAGGAAGAGATCTTCGCGCCGCTCTTGCCGGTCATGACCTATGAGGATCTCGACCAGGCGATTGGCTACATCGAAGCGCGGGACAAGCCTTTGGCGCTGTATGTGTTCAGTCCCAACAAGGACAACGTGGAAAAGGTCCTCCGCCGCACCTCATCGGGCGGCGTGACCGTGAATGGCGTGTTTTCGCACTATCTCGAAAACAACCTTCCATTCGGCGGCGTCAACCAGAGCGGAATGGGGAGCTATCACGGCTATTTCGGCTTCAAGGCGTTTTCGCACGAGCGGGCTGTGTACCGCCACATGGAAGCGGCGTGACCGCCTCGCGACTTCAAATTTCGTCATTGCGAGGAGCGTAGCGACGAAGCAATCCAGGGCAGCACCTGGCGGCCCTGGATTGCCGCGGAACCTTCGGTCCCTCGCAATGACGGAGTAAAAATGGGCGGCGTATGGCCGTCCCATTTTTCATTGCCCGGCAAGGCTGTGCCCCCTAGACGCTCCCCAAACCCAGTCCGAAGAGGCACTGCCCTTGATCCTTTCCCCCTTCGAATGGACGATCGCCAAGCGCTATATGCTGCCGGGGCGCAGCGAGGGCTTCATCGCGCTCGTTGCGGGCATCAGCCTCGTCGCGGTGATGCTGGGCGTTGGGGCGCTCGTCATCGTGATGAGCGTGATGAACGGCTTTCGTGCCGAGCTGCTCGACAAGATCGTGGGCCTCAACGGCCATGCCATCGTGCAGGCCTATGGCGGGCGGCTGGAGAACTGGCGCAGTGTGCTGGAGGAAATCCGCGAGACCCCTGGGGTGACGCGTGCTTCGCCGCTGATCGAGCAGCCCTTGCTGGGCAGCTTCAATGGCCGGGTGGAGGCGGTGCTGGTACGCGGCAATTTACGCGAAGACATCGACCGGCTGCAGGAAAACCTGCTCGCGGGCTCCTTCGATGCGTTGCAGCCCGGGGCCAACAACGTCGCGGTCGGCTCGCGGCTCGCGACCAATCTCGGCATGCGGGTGGGCGATGTGATCACGATCATCAATCCGCAGGGCCGCTCGACCCCGTTCGGAACGGTCCCGCGCCAGATCGGATATACGGTTACTGCGATCTTCGAGATCGGTATCTACGACTACGATCAGGCTTTCGTCGTCATGCCGATGGAGGATGCGCAGACCCTGCTGCTGTCGGGAGACTCGATCGGAATGATCGAGGTCAAGACCGAGGATGCGTACACGGTAGGCGAAACCTTGGCGCCGCTGGCGGAGAAGCTGTCGGGTCAGGCCATCATTTCGGACTGGAAGACGATCAATGCCAGCCTGTTCGAGGCGCTGGCGGTCGAACGCGTGGCGATGTTCTTCGTGCTCTCGATCATCGTGCTGGTGGCGGTGTTCAACATCCTGTCCAGCCTGATCATGCTTGTGCGCGCAAAGACGCGCGACATTGCGATCATGCGCACCATGGGGGCGACGCGGCGAAGCCTCTTGAAGATATTCGTCACAGCCGGTTTCGTGATCGGCTCGATCGGTACATTCGCCGGGTTGATTCTCGGTTTCATCGTGCTGTTCTTTCGCCAGAACATCGTCCGCGCGGTCGAGATTGTAACCGGACAGAGCTTGTGGGACCCTCAGATCCGCTTCCTTACCGAACTCCCGGCGAAGACCGATCCCGCGGAAGTAACCGCCATCGTCGTGATGGCTCTTGTGCTGAGTTTCCTTGCCACGCTCTACCCGGCCTACAAGGCTGCGAGCACCGATCCCGTACAGGTGCTGCGCTATGAGTAGCCCCGTTGTGAAGCTGATGAACCTTACCCGCAGCTTCGAGCAGGGCGGAGTGCGGATCGACGTGCTGCGCGGGGTGAACATGGAGGTCATGCCGGGCGAGATCGTCGGGTTGCTTGGCCCATCGGGCTCGGGCAAGTCGACCATGCTGCAGGCGGTCGGCCTCCTGGAGGGCGGCTTCGGCGGCACGATAGAGATTGCCGGAACAGATGCCAGTAAGCTGCCCGGAAGCCATCGCACGGCGCTCAGGCGCAACCATCTCGGCTTTGTCTACCAGTTCCATCACCTGCTCCCGGACTTCGATGCGGAGGAGAATGTGATCCTGCCGCAACTGGTCGCCGATGTACCGCGCGCCGATGCCGAGGCGCGAGCGGTACAATTGCTTGGTGCGCTAGGCCTGTCGGAACGATTGCATCACCGGCCGAGCCAGCTTTCCGGCGGCGAGCAGCAGCGCGTAGCCGTGGCCCGAGCGCTCGCCAACAAGCCGCAACTGGTGCTGGCGGACGAGCCCACCGGCAATCTCGACGAGGCGACCGCGGACAAGGTGCTGGAGGAATTCCTGCGGCTGGTGCGCGGCGAAGGCAGCGCGGCGCTGGTCGCCACGCATAATGAGCGGTTGGCGGCGAAGATGGATCGCGTCGTGCGCCTGCATGAAGGCGTGCTGGAGTAGGCTCTCGCGGCTTCATCGAACCCGATAGACTGCTGACCTATTCGCGCGAGGAAGGCGGCGCAGTTCGCCAGCATGGCGAACTCTCGACCGACCATGGCCTCACCTGGCAACCCAGCTTCGACTTCATCTACCGCCCGCGCGGCGCCGCCGCTGGCTGAGCAGGTGTCGTCAGTCCGCGGCCGGAGCGCGGAATTCGCCCTGAAATTCCTCGCTGTCGATCGTCACCGTGTCGCCGTTTTGCGTGACCTCGACCGTGCCGACGCCTGGAACCTCGATCGTCTGCCTGTCGCCCTCGTCGGTGATCTGCATCTCGCCCATGCCCGGTATGTTGACGGTCATTTCGTCGCCACCTGATGCGAATCCTCCGCCATACACTGATGGGGCGGCGATCGCCGTAGTGATCGCGCTGGCGATGAAGGCCAGCACGATTGCGGCGATCACGGTGACGGCGGTGTAACCTGCGGACTTGTCGTCCGGCACGCCCATCATCGGCTTCGCGCCGAGATAGAACAGGTAAAGGCTGTAAAGACCGAGTATGGAAAGGATCCATAGCTGGGGAATTAGGTTGACGATGCCCACCACCCAGGAAGCGGTGAACGCATAGGCGCAGAGCTTGAACGCCTTCTCGAAACCGTCCTGTCCGCCGAATTTCGGGCTGAGGAAATTGGCGATCCAGGCGACGACGAACAGCATGACGAGGCTGAGAATATAGCCGGTGACGGCCATCGAAAGCGCCGTGCCAATGCTCGGCTTCCACGAGAAGCCAAAACCGCCAAGGCCGAAAACCTGCCCGCCGATTAGGCCTGCCACCGGGCCGATGGCTGCCAGCGGAACGGCATATTTGAGGAATACCTCCTTCACCGTGCCGGGTTCAGCGGCGATTTTCGGCCACTCCGTCTTCGGCGAAAGGACAATCGATTTGGCGCGGTCGACCAGCGATGCGCCCGATGTGGAAAGCGGATTCTCGGACATCTAAATTCCCCCAATTAGGTCTAGGTGAGAGACTGGACCGATTCGCAGCCGATTGTAAAGTAAACGCTTGTCCCCAGCATCGGGACACCGCGTTCTTGATCGCGCGGATGCAGGCTATAGAGTTTACAGCATGCCCTTTGCGCCATTCGTGCCCTTGCGGGTGCAGTCTTCCTTTTCGATGCTCGAAGGGGCGATCGATCCCAAGGCGATCGCGCGCGTGGCGGAGCAGCGCGGCTTTCCGGCTATCGCGATCTGCGACCGCAACGGACTTTACGGCACGGTGCCTTTCGCGCGCGCCTGTGCTCCGCTGGGCATCCAGCCCATTATCGGTGCGCTTCTGGGCATCGTGCGCGAGCAAGGCGGCGGCAACGACGACCGGCCCGTGATCGACTACCTGCCGCTATTCGTGCAGGACGAGACCGGATGGACCAACCTTTGCCGGCTGGTCAGCCGCGCGCATCTGGAGCGGCCGGTTCATCTGGACCCACATGTGCCTATTTCCGACCTTGAGGACTATTCGGAAGGCCTTGTTGCACTGACCGGTGCGGGAGAGGGAGCGGTCACGCGGCTGCTGGCCGAAGGCCAGGTGAACCATGCCGAGGCGGTGCTCTCCCGACTGGAGGAGTTGTTTCCAGGGCGCCTCTATGTGGAGATCTCTCGCCGCAGGGATCCGGTAGAGGAAGGAGCGGAAGCACCTCTGATCGATCTCGCCTACGCACGTGGGCTGCCGCTGGTCGGTACCAACCCCGCGCAATATGCCGATCCGCATTTCCATGCGGCGCATGACGCCATGTTGTGCATTGCCGCCTCGACGCACGTAGATGCCGACGACCGTGTCCGTTCCAGCCCCGAAGCTTTCGTGAAGTCGGCTGAGATGATGGCCGAGATATTCGGCGATTTGCCCGAGGCGATCGACAATACGCTGGTGATCGCCCGGCGTTGTGCCTTCGCACCGCCCAGGCGCGACCCGATCCTTCCCAGTCTGGCCGGTGACCAGGAGGGCGAAGTGCGCATGCTGGCCAAGGATGCGCATTCGGGGCTCGCCGCCAGGCTCGCCCTCTATGACGACCTGACCGGGGACCAGCGCCGGGAATATGAAGACCGGCTCCAATTCGAGATCGATATCATCACCCGGATGGGCTTCCCCGGCTATTTCCTGATCGTCGCCGACTTTATCAAATGGGCGAAGGAGCAAGGCATCCCCGTGGGTCCGGGCCGCGGCTCGGGCGCGGGCAGCCTGGTCGCCTGGTCGCTCACCATCACCGATCTCGACCCGATCCGGCTCGGCCTGCTGTTCGAGCGCTTTCTCAATCCCGAACGCGTCTCCATGCCGGACTTCGATATCGACTTCTGCGAAACGCGGCGCGGGGAAGTGATCCGCTACGTTCAGCGGAAATACGGGCATGACCAGGTCGCGCAGATCATCACCTTCGGCAAGCTAAAGGCGCGGGCCGTGCTGCGCGATTGCGGCCGGATCCTCCAGATGAGCTACGGCCATGTCGACCGGCTGTGCAAGATGGTGCCCAACCATCCGACCGACCCATGGACTCTGCCGCGCACTTTGAACGGCGTCTCCGAATTTCGCCGCGAATATGAGAACGACAATGAAGTGAAGCGGCTAGTGGACCTTGCGATGCAGCTCGAGGGTCTGCCGCGCAACTCTTCCACCCATGCCGCCGGCGTGGTGATCGCGGACCGTCCGCTGGCCCAGCTTGCACCGCTTTATCGCGATCCGCGCTCCGATATGCCGGTAACGCAGTTCGACATGAAGATCGTCGAGGATGCGGGGTTGGTGAAGTTCGACTTCCTCGGTCTCAAAACCCTGTCGATCCTGAGGAAGGCGGTGGACCTGCTGGCCGAACGCGGGATCGCTGTCGATCTCGACATGCTGCCGTGGGATGATGAAGGCGTCTACGAGCTGCTCAAGCGAGGCGATACGGTCGGCGTATTTCAGCTGGAATCGGAAGGCATGCGGCGCACGCTGACGGCTGTGAAACCAACCAAATTCGAGGACATTATCGCGCTCGTCTCGCTCTATCGGCCGGGCCCGATGGACAACATCCCGCTCTTCGGCAAGCGCAAGAGCGGCGAAGTCGCGATCGAATATCCGCACCCGAAGCTCGAAGAGATACTGGCCGAGACCTATGGCATCTTCGTCTATCAGGAGCAGGTCATGCAGGCGGCGCAGATCCTCGCCGGCTATTCGCTCGGCGACGCCGACCTGCTGCGCCGGGCCATGGGCAAAAAGATCCAGTCCGAGATGGATGCACAGCGCCAGCGTTTCGTGGATGGCTGCAAGCAAGTGTCGGGCATCGAGGCGGCCAAGGCCAACGAACTGTTCGACTTGATCGACAAGTTCGCCGGTTACGGCTTCAACAAGTCGCACGCTGCCGCCTATGCGCTTCTCGCCTACCAGACCGCCTGGCTGAAAACGCACTACCCCGAAGAGTTTTACGCCGCCTCAATGCGCTTCGACATGCATCAGTCGGAAAAGCTTGCCGTTTTCGTCGACGACATGCGCAAGAACGGCAAGGTGCTGCTCCCGCCCGACGTCAATGCCAGCCGTGCGGATTTCGCGGTCGAGCCGACCGACGAAGGCTACGCAGTGCGCTATGCTCTCGCCGGTATTCGCAATGTCGGCGAGAAGGCGATGGGCGCGCTGGTGGCCGAGCGTGAGGTGGGCGGCAAGTTCGTATCGCTTGAAGATGTTTTCCGCCGCGCACCCGAAGGATCGCTCAACCGGAGATTAGTGGAGGCACTCGCCCAGGCAGGGGCCTTCGACGAACTCCATGCCAATCGCGCGCAGGTTTTCGCTAACGCCGAATTGCTCCTCTCCGTGGCGGACAGCGCCGCGCGCGAGCGATCGAGCGGGCAGGGCGGGCTGTTCGGCGGCGAAGAAGACGCAGAGCCCGATTTGCGGCTGGCCGAGGCGGAACTGTGGACCAAGGCCGAGCAGATGGCCGCCGAGCGCGAGGCGTTCGGTTTCTATTTCGCGGCCCATCCGGTGCAGGCTTATCGCGAGATTGCCAGTGCCAATGGTGCGCGCTCCTACACCGGACTGATGGAAGGTGGCGTTCCGGGCGGCGGGCGTAGCCAGGCGATGATGGCCGTGCTGGTCGAAGGTGTGAATATCGGCAAAACCCGCCGGGGGAAGGACTTCATCCGCGCGGATTTTTCCGATGCGACCGGTCAGTTCAGCGCCGCCTGTTTCGAGGAAGGCCTGGTGGCGCCATTCCGCAAGTGGGCTGCAGAGGGCACTTGCGTGCTGCTGACGGTGGAACTCGACGCGCCGAGCCCCGACGAACCACCGCGCATTACGGTGCGCCAGGCCAGGCCTTTGTCTGAAATCACCGCCGATGCCCGGATGCTGCTGGTGTTCGACATTCTCGATGAGACCGGACTGGCTGCCTTGCAGGCCGAAATCGGCACGGGCGGCGACGGAACCGGCGAAGTGCTGGCACGCGTTCAGATCGGTGACGGTAAGCGGCAGCTGATCTGTCTCGGACGAAATTTCGCGCTCGATGGAGAATTGGCGGAACGCTTGGCAAGCGCTCCCGGCCTTGCCAATGTAGCCTTGTCCGCGCGGCGCGGCCCGGCCAGGCTCAAATTGGTAGCCTGACCGGAGACAGAAAATGCCTCGCCCGCGCCAAGGGGGAGAGGTGCATGCTCGGAATGATGCAGGACTGGCAGCTGCGGGTCGAACATTTGATCGACCATGCAGCGCGCGAACATGGCACGCGCGAGATTTACACCAAATGGGCCGATGGCAGTGAAAGCCGCAGCAACTGGGCCGAAGTGCGCCGCGATGCCATGCGGCTGGCACGCGCGCTGGAACGGCTTGGTATCCGCAAGGGCGACCGTGTTGCTTCGCTCGCCATGAACCACGCTCATCATCTGGCAAGCTGGTATGGCGTGCCGGGCGCAGGCGCGATTCTGCACACGCTCAATCCGCGGCTGTTTGCCGACCAGCTCGAATTCATGGTCAACCATGCGGAGGACCGGGTGCTGTTCTACGATGCGCCATTCCGTCCGCTGGTCGAGAAGATGAAGCCGTTCTGGCCGGGCATCGAGCATTACATCTGCTATGATAACGGCGAGTTCCGCTCGCTGATCGAAGCCGAAGACACCGATTTCGAGTGGGAGCTGGGCGACGAACAGGACGCCTGCATGCTCTGCTATACCAGCGGGACGACCGGCGATCCCAAGGGAGTGTTGTACTCGCACCGCTCCAGTATGTTGCATGCCATGGCGGTGGTGCAGCCAAGCATGTTCGATCTTTCGCCTGGCTCGGCAATGCTGCCGGTGGTGCCGATGTTCCATGCCGCGGGATGGGGTCTGCCTTGGGCCTGCGCGGCGAGCGGTTGCAAGATGGTGTTTGCGACCAGTTACGAGCCGGTCAATCTGGTCGAAATGATGAATGCCGAAGGCGTCACCCATTCGGCGGGCGTCCCGACTGTCTGGCTTGGCCTGCTGCAATATCTCGAAGCAAGCGACGAGAAGCTGAAGACGCTCGAGCAGGTCCAGATCGGAGGATCGGCTGCGCCGCGCATGGTCGTCGAAAAATTCATGAAGATGGGCCTGCGCGTGATGCATGCCTGGGGCATGACCGAGACATCTCCGGTCGGTACGGCAGGCGGTGAGCCGCTTGGCTGGGAGGAGATGAGTTTCGACGAGCAGGTTGCCGCCAAGCTGCCGCAGGGCCGGGCGCTATTCGGTATCGAAATGCGCACGGTCAGTCTCGACGATCCAGCGAAAGAACTGCCGCGCGACGGCAAGAGCGCCGGTGCGCTGCAGGTGCGCGGGCCCTGGGTGGTAAAGCGGTATTACAAGGCCGAGCAGGACGCGGTGGGCAAAGGCCAGTGGTTCGAGACCGGCGATGTCGGTATCGTCCATCCGGACGGCACGCTTCAGCTGACCGACCGCACCAAGGACGTGATCAAGTCAGGCGGCGAGTGGATCAGTTCGGTGGAACTGGAAAATGCTGCGGTCGGACATCCGGCCGTCGCCGAAGCGGCCGCTATCGGGATTCCCGATCCCAAATGGGATGAGCGTCCGCTCTTGGTAGTGGTGCTGAAGGAGGGGCGTGAACTCACCAGCGACGGGATGCGTGAGTTCCTGCGTGAGAAGGTCGCCAAATGGTGGATTCCCGAACGGATCGAGTTCGCCGCTGAAATCCCGCACACGGCGACAGGCAAGATCAGCAAGAAGACCCTGCGCGAACACTTTTGTTGAAGTGCGAGGGCCGGGTGCACTGGCACCCAGCCCTTCACTTCAATTGCGTCAGCCGCGCTCAGGCTCCGGCGGTGGGGGCGGCGGAGGCGGTGGTGGAGCCGGGCAATTATCCGTCGCCAAAATCACCGATCCGTCCGGGCACGTCTTGGTTGCCGGCGGGGGCGGTGGAGGCGGTGGTGGCGGAGGAGGAGGGGGTGGCGGTGGCGGCGGAGCCGCACCGAAATTGTAAACCAGCCCCAGGAGGAAGGAATGTGTCGTGAAATCCGCCTCGATCGGGTTTCCGAGCCCCGTGTCGAATTCCATGCTGTGGGCGTTGAAGTATTTGTACTTGGCGCTGATGTCGACGTTGTCGCTTACCGGCATACGCACGCCGCCGAGCAGCTGCCAGGCGAAGCCGTTGTCGGAATCGTCGATCAGTAAAGGATCGCCTGGCAGGCCGCCATTCAGGTCAACCCAGGCATAGCCCGCGCCGCCACCAAGAAAGAACTGCGCGCCATCGTCGGGCCCGAAATCGAGCATCCCGTTGGCCATGACACTGACAATTTGCGTCCGCCCGTCGAGATCTTCAAAAGAGGTTTGGAGGGGATTGCCCGGGTCGAGCACGACAAGCGGGCTGTTCACTTCCGCGCTCTTCAGCCCGGCCCGCTTGTAGCCGACCTCGCCTTCAAGGCGGAACATGCCGAGGTCGTAACCGACAAACGCGGCGGCTTCGAAGCCGAGATCGTGCTCGACATCGATTGCGTCCTCCAGATCGAATTCACCATCGAGATTGGTATCGATGTCCGGGCTGATGTCTTCAGCGATCACCACGCCGCCCTCGATGCCGATATAGGGTTGTCCATCGCGCGCAAGCGCGGGCGTGGCGGCGAGCACGGTGCTTGCCGCCAGGAATATTGCGAGTTTCCTCATATTGCGTTCCTCGTTTGCTACCCATCGGGCCGTCCAAACGCGAGCCGTTCGGGCTTGGACCTCCCACGCCGAGGACGTTCAGGGACCGATTTGGTTCCGGCAATGACTCACAACAGGCGCAGCTGGCCGCAGGTTTCGGGTGGACGGAACTGCGAGCAATCCAGGTTGAAACTGGGCTTACCCATGCCAGCGCGCTTGCGGGCGATATCGAAACGCGCACGGAACAGGTCTGCCCATACGCCGCGAGGCTTCATCCGGTTGAAATAGTCGGGGTCGTTGTCGCGGCCGTCCCGCACTGAGTGCACGATCGACATGACTTTCCCTGCCCGGTCGGGAAAATGCACTGCGAGCCATTCGCGAAACAGCGGCGCAACTTCATGCGGCAGGCGCAGCATGATCCAGCCGGCGGACCTTACACCCAGAGCCGCCGCCCGAGCGATGATCGCCTCGATGAACTCGTCGGTAATGGCCGGGATCACCGGCGCGATGGAGCAATGGACGGGAATGCCGGCCTCGATCAGCCTGCCGAGAGCCGCCAGCCGCTTTGCCGGCGCTGCCGCGCGCGGTTCCAGCTTGCCGGACAGCACCGGGTCGAGCGTAGTCACCGATATTGCCACAGCCGTGAGGTTGCGTTTCGCCAGCTCGGCCAGCAGGTCGAGATCGCGCAATACCCGGTCCGATTTTGTCGTGATTGTCACCGGATGCCGTGCATCGAGGCACACTTCCAGGATCTCCCGGGTGATCCGATAGCGTCCTTCGATCGGCTGGTAGGGATCGGTGTTGGTTCCCATGGCGATCGGCTGCGGCCGGTAACGCGGTTTGGCCAGAGTCTCGCGCAGCAATTCCGCCGCGGCGGGTTTGGCGAAAAGCTTCGTCTCGAAATCGAGGCCGGGCGAGAGGTCGTGATAAGCGTGAGTAGGGCGCGCAAAGCAATAGACGCAGCCATGTTCGCAGCCGCGATAGGCATTGATCGAGCGGTCGAAACCGATGTCGGGCGACCGGTTGAAGCTAAGGATCGTCTGCGGATGTTCCTCGGTGACCGTGGTTCGCAGCTTGGGCGGCGGCCCGTCGAGGGCGCGGACATGATCCAGCCATTCGCCATCCGCCTCGCGCGCGGCAAGGCCGAAACGTTGCGGAACCGCGCCCGATTGCGCGCCGCGTCCATGAATCGGCTCCCGGGGCATTGAGTCATTCTGCTCTCATTATGAGAACAAATCAAGAACAAATATGACCAGTAAGGCGGAAACGAAGTTCATTTCTTTGGCAGGGTCGTCACCCTGAACTTGTTTCAGGGTCCATTTCTCCACTTGGACCGACCGGTCTGGGAGGCACGATGGATGCTGAAACGAGTTCAGCATGACGATACAGGATGTGACGAACTTCAGGTCCAGGTGACTAGGTTTCGCGCAGGCGCGGCATCAATTCCACGAAATTGCAGGGCCGGTTGCGGCTGTCGAGCTGCTCCGCGAGAATCCGGTCCCAGCCATCCTTCACCGCGCCGTTGGAACCGGGCAGGGCGAAAATATAGGTCCCGCGCG
>DASWIR010000383.1:0-3187 GCA_036397575.1 Alteraurantiacibacter sp.
GATGGGGAGCGCAAAGTCTGGGACTCGCTCGGCATCGCGCTCTATCTCGCCGACCGGCATGAGGGCATCTGGCCGCAGGACGATGCAGCGCGCGCCTTCGCCCAGTGCATCACCGCCGAAATGCATGGCGGCTTCGGCGCATTGCGCAACGACTGCACCATGAATGTCGGCGTGCGGGTGACGCCGCGGCCGATGTCGCTCGCGCTCCAGCGCAATATCGCCCGCCTCAAAGAGATGTTCGAGGAAGGACTCGGCCGCTTCGGCGGGCCATGGCTGGCGGGCGCCGAGTTCACCGCCGCCGACGCCTTCTACGCTCCGGTCGCCTGGCGCATCCGGACCTACGGCCTCGATGTCGGACGCGGGCAGGCATGGGTCGAGCATATCATTGCCCATCCTGCGATGCAGCAATGGGAAGTGGAAGCGCTGGCCGAGAAATGGCGCGAGGCAAGCCACGAGGAAGAACTCGCCGCGGCGGGCGCGATCACGGCCGATTACCGGCGAAGCTGACCGCGCTTCGAAAGATGGCGCGATTGGGGCAAATATGACATAGTGCGCCGATGGGCCCGCTTGCCGCTTTCCGCGCGCGCTTCCTCGATGTGCTCGCTTCGATCTATATCTATAACGAGTACCGAGGCTATACGTCGCTCGACCGCGTGCTCGATGCCGCGCGTGCGCGCTGCGGCGACCAGCCCGATTTCATCGCGGCAATCGAAAAGCATCGGGGCGACGAGGAAAAGCACTACCGGATGTTCCGCCGCTGGTTCGAACTCCAGGGCCGGATGCCGCTGCAGGTGGACCGGACCTGCGGCCATATCGACCATTTCATCGAACGGATCTTCGGCTGCACGATCGAGGAGCTCGATACGCAGGCGATCATTGCCGACCCGGCGGAATTCGAAAAATTGTGCCGCGTGATCATGCTGACCGAACAACGCGGAATGGCGCAGGTCCATATATTGCTGCGGAACGGTCATGTCCGTTCCGACAATGCGATGACCCGCATTTTCCAGGTGGTCGAGAAGGACGAACCCGATCACTGGATGCCCTACCACGCCTGGCTCACAGTCAATGGCCGCGTCACCGCCAGATGGCGCGAGCGCTGGGCCGATTATTGGATCCACAAGACGCTGATGCTGGTGAAACTGCCATCCGTGTTCCTCAACCCGGCCTCGCCGCGCCTCGCCGCCTGGCCGGACGAGAACCCGGCGGTCTACGCGCTCGACAGCTAGGCTGCGAGCAGGCACAAGCCTTTCCTACGGGAGAGGCTCATATGGCATTGGCAACGCGGCGCAATTCACCCTGGCTGGCGCTGATTCTGCTGACGGGAGTGACCACGGTCGGCTTTATCGACCGCATCGTGGTGAACGTGCTGGTCGAGCCGCTCAAGACGGAGTTCGATCTCACCGACACGCAGGTTTCGCTCATGGGCCTTGCCTTCGCCGTGCTCTATATCGGGCTTGGAATAGGCGTCGCGCGGCTTGCCGAGCGGGTCCGGCGGCTGACGCTGGTAGCGATCGGCACGGTCGTATGGTCGGTAGCGACCGCTGCCTGCGGCATGGTGACAAGCTGGACGCAGCTGCTCCTCGCGCGGGTCGGCGTGGGCGTCGGAGAGGCAGTCGGCCTGCCTAGCAACCAGTCGGTCATTGCCGACTATTTCCCCGCCAACCGGCGCGGCCTTGCCATGTCCGTGCTGCTGCTCGCACCGCCGATCGGCGCCTTCATCGGCTTTGTCGGAGGAGGCTGGATCGCCCAGAATTTCGACTGGCGCTGGACCTTCCTCATCGCCGCGATTCCCGGCATCCTTCTCGGCATACTCGTTTTCCTGTTCATCAAGGAACCGCCGCGCGGCCAGCACGATCCGGGCGCGGGCGACGAAGTGCCGGGATTCGGCCAGGTGCTGCGCCGTTTCGCGCTGCTCCCCAGCGCGCGGCACCTCGTTATCGGATCGGCCATCGCCGCGACGCTCGGCTTCGGGCTCAATTACTTCTTCACCTCGCTGATGATGCGCCGCTTCGATTTGCAGATCGGCGAAGCCGGGCTCTATGCCGGGCTGATCGCCAGCCTGCCTGCCGCGATTTCGGTGGTCGGCACGGGCTGGCTGGGCGACCGGTTCGGCGAGAAGAGCCCCGCCGCTTATGCATTGATCCCCGGCATCTGCATGATCGTCGGCGGGCCGATCTATGCCTTTGCAATCACACGCGATGGCCTTCCGCTCCTGCTAGGACTGGTGACGGTCTCCGCCCTGCTGCAGTTCGGCTATCTCGGAATCACTTTCGCGACGCTGCAGAACCTGATGCATCCGCGAATGCGCGCAACCGCCTCCGCCCTGCTCAATGCAATCTACGCCATCGCGGGAGGGCTCGGACCGATTGCGCTCGGCTGGATGAGCGACAATCTCGAACCCCGCTACGGATCCGGCCACGGCCTTGCCATCGCCATGGCGTTGCTCTCGCTGGTCTATCTCTGGGCCGGCGCGCATTACCTGCTGGCCGCACGGCATCTGCGCGGTGACCTGGCCAGAGCGCGCAGCGGACAGGTTTAGTTCCTTCTTCATCGCCGCGCCGCACTCACCTCCCTTCGTCATCCCCGCGAAGGCGGGGACCCAGGGCAAGTTTACGCCACGCCATTCTGGGTTCCCGCTTGCGCGGGAATGACGAAAATCGATTCCTCGCCCTCGGAAATATCTTTCCTACAGCTTTGCGCCCGGTCCATATTCGCCCCGGCTCTTTCAAATCGTCAGCCCAATCCATTTCCCTTCGCCTCGCCCGGAGACGGCAGACATGCGCGCGAAAAGGCGGCGCACGCCTCAGCCTTCTCACCCCAATTCGTCATCCCCGCGAACGCGGGGTTGACGAAAGAGAGCTCGGAACTTTCGCTCACCCGTGCCTCTGGGCCCGGCAAAGTGTGCCCCTGTGCCCTTTGCATCCAACACCTTGGAAATGCTGATTTTTTGTAGGGCTCATCTAAGGGCACAGGGTGTGCCCTATGTGCCCTTCGCGGCGCCGATGCGTTCAGCTTTGCCGCGCTGAACCTTTCACTGGCTCAAATGCGAGAGCACGCGCTCGCCGCGCGGCGACAACCGATAACCCGTCTCCAGGCTCTCGGTGAGCCCCAGTTCCTTAAGCTGGCGGACTTTGCGCTTGAAGCCGGGAGTATCCATCCCGCACATTGCGGCAAGGTCGGAAGC
>DASWIR010000384.1:0-5208 GCA_036397575.1 Alteraurantiacibacter sp.
CGGCCGGCCTCTCTTGCGCGGCGGCAGGCACGGCAAGGGCGGCAAGACCGAGGGCACAGCCCGCGGCAAGCCAGGACGCCGAAAGGCGCGATGCGATTGTGCAACGAAACATTCAGTCACTCTCCCGAATCCCCGGCTAGCAAGCCGGACTTTTGCAACAAGCTATACGCTGCCGGCGCCGATGGCCAGTGTCAGAGCACGCGCCAGACCCACAGCTTGATCGAACTCGCATATCGCGCCCCGGCACAGATGAAGATCGACCGGTTGAGCCAGTCATAGGGACCATCCGGCGCGATGAATTCAGGCACGGTACGGAAGTAATATTCCGACGGATCGACGTCGTCGCCGTTCCTCAGCCGCTCCATCACTTCGGGCGGTCCATGGCGCAGGCCACGATTGCGGATCTGGATCAGCGCGCCGTCGTCGGTTTCGATCGCATAGATCGCATCGGCAACCGTGACGCCGTCGGGCCGCGTCAATTGCCAATCGGCCGAATTGCCCATCAAGCGCCCGCCGATCTTCGGCCCCTTCACATATCCGCCCGCCACGATCGGGATGATCCGGCGCGTGCCGTCCACCACCTTGCCGATCTCGCGCGGGGCCTCGAGCTCGCCGCCCGCCTCATAGACGAATTCCAGTTCCGGCTTGATCATTTCAGGCTCCCGGCGAATCCATGTTTTCCGTGACCCTGACAGTGCATTTCCCTAGCTTCAATGCCAAACGAATCGCGCGGGAAGCACGCGCGGACAAACGCAACTTGGAAGGATGCTAAATGGCCACCGAGCTACATGCGGATTATGTGATCATCGGCGCCGGCAGCGCGGGCTGCGTGCTGGCCAACAGGCTGACGGAAAGCGGTGAGCACAAGGTCGTGGTGCTGGAGGCAGGCGGCGACGACCGGCCGTTGAAAGAGCCGGGTCAGTTCGTCTCCAACCTGATGATCCATACGCCGATCGGATTCGGCAAGACGCTGAACGATCCCAAGGTGAACTGGCTCTACGAAACGGAAGTGGACCAGGGCACAGGCGGACGGCCGCATAAATGGCCCAAGGGAAAGGTGCTGGGCGGCTCCTCGTCGATCAACGGGCTGCTCTATGTCCGCGGGCAAAGCGCCGATTACGACAATTGGGCGCAGATGGGTGCGCGCGGCTGGAGCTGGGATGAGTGCCTGCCCTGGTTCAGGAAGGCGCAGAACCAGGAACGCGGAGCCGACGACTATAATGGCGAAGGCGGGCCGCTCAATGTCTGCGATTTCCCCGAGAAACACCCGGTTTCGGCCGCGCTGATCGAGGCCTGCGTGGAAGCGGGCATGCCCTACAGGGAAGACCTTAACACCGGCGACCAGGAAGGCGTCACCTGGTTCCAGCTGACAGCGAAGGGTGGCAAGCGCCATAGCGCCGCGGTCGCTTATCTCCACCCCGCAATGAAGCGGCCGAACCTCCAGGTCGAGCTGCGAGCCATGACCACGCGCATATTGTTCGGCGGCAGGAAGGCGATCGGCGTCGAATTCAAGCAGCACGGTGAAACACGCCGCGTGATGGTGAGCCGCGAAGTGATCCTCGCCGCAGGCTCGGTCGAAAGCCCCAAGCTGCTGGAGATTTCCGGTATCGGCCAGGGAGCGCTGCTGCAGGAACTGGGCGTGCAGGTGATCCACGAAAGCCCGCTGGTCGGCGAGAACATGCAGGATCATGTGATGATCGGCTGCCAGGCGCGGCTGAAGGAAGACTGGCACTCGATCAATTACCGCGCGACCGGGCTCAACCTGGTCAAGGAGATCGCCAAATACGGCCTCGCGCGTACCGGCATCCTTTCAATGGCGGTCGCCCATGGCTGCGCCTTCGTGAAGAGCCGCCCGGAGCTCGAGAATCCCGATGTGCAGATCCACATGATGGCCGCCTCGATGGACCTCGAAGTGCTGGCGACCACGCAGGCGCTGCAGCTGGAGAAAGAGCCGGGCCTTGCCTCCAACCCATGTCAGCTGCGGCCGGAATCGCGCGGCTCGATCCATGCGAAGTCGCCCGACGGGATGGTCAATCCCAGCATCGTGCCGAATTATTTCTCCGATCCGATCGACCAGGAAATGGCGGTCGCCCAGCTCAAGATCATCCGCAATATCTGGCGCCAGCCCGCGCTCGAGCCCTACATGGCGGAGAAAGGCGATCCCTTCGGCGAGACCGACGAGCAGATGATGGCTTATGCCCGCATGGCCTCGGCCACGGTCTATCACCCGGTCGGCACGGTCGCGATGGGCGACGAGCGCTTCCCGGTGACGCCCGACCTCAAGGTACGCGGCGTCGAAGGGCTGCGCGTGATCGACGCCTCGGTGTTCCCCAAGCTGACCAGCGGCAACACCAATGCGCCGACCATGATGGTTGCCGAACGGGGCGCCGAGATGGTGCTGGCCGATGCGAAGATGGCAGTGGCGGCTTAGGGTGGGCCGAAGTTCGCCTACCTTGAGACGCCGTCACCCTGAACTTGATTTGGGATGATTCCCTTCGATCGGTTACACGTTCGAAGGGAATCATCCCCAACCGACTTCGGAGGCCGTCACCCTGGCACCGCTTCCTCCCGGATCGGCGGGGCCAGGTCGGCCGCCAACTGTATCAGATCGGACTGGCGATGGACGCCGGTCTTGCCGAAGATACGCAACAAATGGGTGCGGACGGTGCTGTGGGCGATACCGAGAGCCGATGCCGCCTGCTGACTGGTTTGTCCGTTTACCAATTGTTCGAACACGCGCGTCTCTGCGGCCGTAAATCCAAAGAGCACCCCCATGACCTCGCCGAGACGGCTGCGGGCGACCTGGGGGGAGGAAACAAAAATGGCGGCCGCTGCTCCGACGCTCACCTCTGGACGAAGCGAGCCGCGTTGCAGCGGCAAGACATAGATGCTGTGCACGCCGACCGCCTTGCCCATGGCCGACAGCCCGATCGCGCCGCTGCGCAGCCCGGTCTCATCTTCACCCGCCTGAGCGACGAAATCATGTATCGCTTTTTTGGCCCCAATCGCATTGACGGAAAGCCGGCCACTGTGGTTGGCGAGAAGCCCGCCATCTTCGATTAGATCCAGTGCAGATCGATTGGCGTGCAGGATTTTCAAGTCGCCCCCGACCAGGATGATCGGCGTTGCCAATTCCTGTACGACCTGTTCGAAACAGCCGGCCGTCAGCGCTTGCGCTTCGAACAGGCGGCTGATTTTGACGGCGCGCTGCAGGTGCGGAATGAAGAGGGTGGCGCGTTCCAGATCGACGTCGCGAATGGCGCCTTGATCGCGGTGACGGCCCATTGCCCAATGCCCGATCCCCTGTGAATCATGCGCGAGGATGGCCACGATGGAATCGATCAGGCCTTGCGGCTCCCCCCATTCGCGAATGTAGCGATTGCCATTTTGCAGCGCGGCGGGATTGGCGCGGGACAGCATTGTCGGACGATCGAAGGGATAGGACCACATCATCGAGGGGCCGCCCCACATCGCTACGATGTCTTGGGTAAAAGAGCCCATGCGTTCTTTCCACTCGGCGGGGATTCCATAAGTTACATTTATGAGATCATGGCCGCTGGGCAGACTTTTCATGCCTATTGTGGAATTTGCGAACTCCAGTTCGGTCGTCAATTGGCCGAGCGTTTCGGGCCAGCCTGCCGGATCGATCGAACAATCATAGATCGCACCGATCAGATCTGAAAATATCGCCGCATCTATAATCTGCGTCATTCCGGCTCCAGCCAGCGCTGCCAAGGAACCCAGCGCCGATACTAAGCCGAATACGGCTGAGCGTCCACCAAATGGTGGATGCACGGCCAGGCGCCGCCGATTATTGACGACCCCTCGGCCGATGATGTGAGCCAAAAATGCTCTGGAGACGAGGCTCGCTCACCAACGGGCCCGGCGCGCCTGCGGGTGATGCCGCAACCCGTTTTCCCTCCCTTTCGAAGAGGATCAGACATGAGCACCGACAATCCATCAGAACAGCGAGTTCGAACCATGCGCGCTGTCAAGCTTTTCGCCGTCGCCGCTCCGCTCGCGCTCGCCGCCGCGCTCGCGCTCCCCGCTCCGGCCCGCGCCGACGCGACGCCGGAATGCAATGACGCCGGCCCTGGCGGAACCGAATGCGGTGGGGACTCTAACGCCAGCGATGGTGGCACCGCCATCGGCAATAATTCCACGGCCACTGGCGAGAGCAGCACCGCCACCGGATGGTACAGCTCTGCGACCGGCGACAACAGCACCGCCATCGGCGCAGGTTCCTTGGCCAGCGGTTTTGGAAGCACCGCCTCCGGAACAAGCAGCGGGGCGACCGGCGATCTCAGCACAGCGTTCGGGCAAGACAGCGACGCCAGCGGCGAGAACAGCACCGCGCTCGGGCAAGATGCGACCGCCTCGGCCCAGGGCAGCGTGGCGCTGGGCCAGGGATCGGTGGCCGACCGGGACAACAGCGTGTCGGTCGGCAGCGCGGGCAGCGAGCGCCAGATCACCAACCTCGCCGCCGGCACCGCCGCGACCGATGCGGTCAACCTGGCACAGCTCGACGCGGTGGCAGGAGGCGCCGCAGCGGCGCAGGCCACTGCCGATACCGCACTAACCACTGCGGCGACGGCCCAGTCCACGGCCGACACCGCCCTGGCCAATGGTGCCTATTTCCGCGCCAACAGCACCGGCCCGGGCCCGCAGGCGACCGGCACCGATTCGATCGCAGTCGGCCCGTCCAGCGTCGCCAGCGGCGACAGCTCTATCGCGATCGGCAACGGCGCGAATGCCGCGCAGGCCGGGTCGGTCGCGATCGGGCCCGGAGTGACCACGACGCGCGAGGGCCAGGTCGCGCTGGGCGCGTCCGGTTCGACTTATACGCTGGCGGGGATTTCCTCCGAGGCGAGCCGCGCGGCGCAGGAGGGCGCGACGCGGCTGGTGACCACCGATCTCGCCGGCAACCTTGCCACCGTGGATCTCGACATCGGCGTGCTGTCCGGGCTCGGCGGCCGGGTCGGGGCACTGGAGAACGGACTGGCTGCGCTGGACGCCGAGATCGACCGCGGCATGCGGCGCGCCGAGGGCGGCATTGCCGCGGCGATGGCGCTGGGCGGAACGGTCATGCCCCCGGACACCACTTTCGCGGTCTCGTTCAACCTCGCAACCTATCGCGGCGAGCAGGGCTTTTCCGCCGCCGCGGTGGCGCGCGTAACTGACAATGTCTGGGTCAGCGGCGGGTTCGCC
>DASWIR010000385.1:0-4769 GCA_036397575.1 Alteraurantiacibacter sp.
GCCCAACCTTGTTGATCCTCGAGCCGATCTCCGTCGTTTCGGAGGGCGGGGTCACAACCGCGACGGCCTCGGCCAGCCTTTCCTGGACTGCTATTCTGCTTTCGGTCTGGCTTGGAGGTGCGCTCGCCTTCATCGCCTGGCGCGTGTGGACCTACGCGGAAATGCGTCGGCGCCTGCTGGCGTCCGCGCGGCCGGTGGGTGAGGCCGAGCGGATCCGCCTTGTCGAAACTCCCGACGTCACCGCCCCCCTGGCCTTCGGCGTGTTGGACAAGGTCGTCGCTTTGCCCGCGGGCTTCATGGGGCAGGAAGACCGCTTTGCCCGCGATCTCGCCATCGCGCATGAGTTGGCGCACCACAAGGGCCATGATTTGCTGGCCAATTTCGCAGCCCAGCTCGTGCTCGCGCTGCACTGGTTCAACCCGCTTGCCTGGTACGGCTGGCGCGCCATGCGCCGCGACCAGGAGGCCGCCTGCGACGCGCGAGTGATGGCGGGCCGCGCCGAAGCGGAGCGCGCGCGCTACGCGCTGCTGATCGCCAATTTCGCCACTGGTTCGCGCTTTGCGCTGGCTGCGCCGATGGCCTGCCCGATTTTAGGCGAAAAATCGATAATCCACCGCCTGAGGAGCCTTGCGATGCCCGATATTTCCCGCCGCCGCCGGGTTGCCGGAAAGGCCGGCTTTTTGGCTGCCATTCTCGCTTTGCCGCTGACCGCGACAATCACCTATGCGGAGGCCTCGGCCCAGGTCGAAGAAGTACCTGTGCCTCCGTCGGCGCCCGCCGCGCCGGAGGCACCTATGCCGCCTGCCGCCCCGGACGCACCGGAGCCCCCGGAAGCGCCCGAGGCTCCCGATATCGCATATGAGATTCGTGCCGCCCGGATGGAAGCTGACGAAGCGCGGAAGCATGCCGACAAGGCCCGCGAACTGGCCGAGAGGCATCGCGCTATCGCGATGGAAATGAGCCGCAGACATGCTGGGGAAGCTGGCGAGCTTGCCGATGAGGCTCGGCGCCATGCCGATGAAATGCGGCGCGAAGCGATGAAGGTCGCGGAGCAATATCGTGTCATGATGGTCGACGAAAACGGCAGAGCGCGCAATTTCACCTTCTCGGGCGAGAATGCGTTCGACGAGAAGGAGTTCGAGAAGCTCA
This sequence comes from Alteraurantiacibacter sp., assembly GCA_036397575.1. Classification (GTDB taxonomy): domain Bacteria; phylum Pseudomonadota; class Alphaproteobacteria; order Sphingomonadales; family Sphingomonadaceae; genus DASWIR01. Next base: position 1,150 of record DASWIR010000385.1, read on the forward strand.
TGGAGGGATTCGAGGAGCGCATGAGTGAATTCGAGGCGCTCGACCGCTATTTTGCCGAAGGCGGACCGTTCGAGAAGAAGATGCGCAAATTCGAGGCGCAAATGCGTAAGTTCGAAATGGACGCCGTCGATTGCGAGGATGATGAAACGGTCACGCGCAAGCTGTCCGATGGCAAGGAGATCGTCATCCGTTGTACGACCAGGCTGAGCCGGCAGAATGTCTCCATGGTGACGCCGGTGAGCTTCGTCCGCGCCTCGGCTCCCTCTCCGGCATCCGATGAGGCCTGCAAGGAAAAGCCGCGCCCGGCACGCTCGCCTCGCGCCGTTGCGATAGTCCGGGTCTCATAATCCCTGCGCCGAAGGCCAGTCCCCTTCGGCACCAGTAGGGGCGGGAGCGCAGAACGCGCGCTTCCGCCCTTTTTTGCTGAACTCAGCTGCCGCTCAGCCGCCTTGTTCCTCCGCCGCGGCCTTCCGCTCGGCCTCGACGAGTTCGCGGATTGCCTCGGTCGCGGGACGACCCGGATATTTGCAGCCGGACGCTTCGCCCAGGCCTTTGAGGTAAGCCCGGCGCATGTAGCCGGCGCTGATTGCATCGCGCATCTTGCGGTCATGGTCGTTGGCGCCGGAAACTTCGCGGATCACTCCGCGAAAGGGAATGAACGAGCCCACCACCGATTGCGCCACACGGCCGGCATTCAGCTTGCGCTCCCGCCAGTCGGCCGTGTCGTAATCCTCACCCAGCACGAGGTTGAGCTTGCTCACTTCCATCATGATCGTGCCGCAATGGTTGAGCCTGGCATAGGGATCCTGCTGCGCGGCGAGCAGGATTTCGGGGATGTCCTCGCTGTCGAGATGGAGGTCGCCGAGCGGCGTGACGGCGACTCCGCGGGCGCTCACGCCGTCGTCCGTGACCGGCCCGTCGGGCTCGCGCGCCTGCGCCGATCCGGCTGCAAGCGTCGCCAGTGCCGCCAATACCGCCGCGCTAGCTCCGCAAATCGGCGAAAGTATCGCATTGATTGTCATCGCCCGTCTCCAACCCGATCCGTAGCCACCGCATGCGCTCGGCACTGCTTCCATGGGTGAAATTTTCTGGGTTAACGCGCGCTCCGGCGTTCCGCTGAAGAGTGTCGTCGCCGATGGCGCCGGCGGCCGTCAATCCTTCCTCCATGTCGCCTGGCTCGATGAGATGACGGTTCTTCGCCGCCCATATGCCGGCATAGCAGTCGGCCTGTAGTTCCATGCGTACCTGCAAGGCATTGGCAGTCGACGGGTTCTGTTGCTGCAGGCTGCGGACCTGATCGGCGAGGCCCGTGACATGCTGGATATGGTGGCCATATTCATGCGCCATCACATAATAGCGCGCGAAATCACCCGGCGCGCCCAGTTGCCGCGCCATCGTGTCGTAAAAGCTGGTGTCGATATAGATTCCCTCGTCCGAAGGGCAGTAGAAGGGGCCAGCCGCGCTTGACGCCGCGCCGCAACCGGAGCGGATCCCGCCGCTATAAAACCAAAGTGTTGGCTGCCGGAATGAGAAGCGGTCGCGTGCGAAGATCGGCGCCCACGTCTCATTCAATGATCCCAGCGCGTTGCAGCTTTCCATCGAATACTGGTTATCATCGCAGATCTCGATATCCGTTTCGTTCGCCTGTTGCTCGCCGCCCGAAGTCTGGCCGGCACCCTGCATCTGCTCCAGCGTGCCGAGCATCTGGCCGGGGTCGGCGCCGAGAAAATAGGCTGCCGCTAACGCGATGACGATCGCCCCGCAGCCGATCCCCCCGCGCCCGCCCGGAAGACCTCCTCCGCCGCCGCGGCGGACATTGATGCTGCCGGGTTTGAACCTGTTGAGCCGCATTCGGAACCTCCCCGGCGATTGTGCAGTTGCGAAATAGTGCTGGACCGGGAGATTACGCCGCTTCTAATCCATGACAATCCCTTCCGGATTCAGACCGCAGGAGCCCCACATGTTTCTTTCCGGCAAGCGCGCACTCGTCACCGGCTCCACCTCCGGCATTGGCCTTGCTATTGCCCGGTCGCTGGCGGCCGAGGGGGCGGGCATCGTACTCAACGGTTTCGGCGACGAGAATGAGATCGGCCGCCTGTGCGACGAGCTGGGCGCGGGCTATGTCGATGCCGATCTCACCCACACCAAGGGAGTCGAGCGGTTGATGGAAGAGGCCGGGCCGGTCGATATCCTCGTCAACAATGCCGGAATGCAGCATGTCGCGCCGGTCGACGAGTTTCCGCCGGAGAAGTGGGATGCGATCATCGCACTCAATCTTTCCGCCGCCTTCCACACCGCGCGGCTCGCCGTACCGCATATGAAAGCGCAGGGGTGGGGCCGGATCATCTGCACCGCGAGCGCGCATTCGCTCGCGGCAAGCCCTTTCAAGGCCGCTTATGTCGCCGCCAAGCACGGGATAGCGGGCCTGACCAAAGTTCTCGCTCTGGAACTCGCCGAACATGGCGTGACCGCCAATTGCATTAGTCCCGGCTATGTCTGGACGCCGCTGGTAGAGAACCAGATTCCCGACACGATGGCCGCGCGCGGGATGACGCGCGAGGAAGTGATCGAGAAGGTGCTGCTCGAGAAGCAGCCGACCAGGAAATTCGTCCAGCCGCAGGAAGTCGCCGCGCTTGCCGTGTTCCTGTGCCGCGACGAAGCGCAGAACATCAATGGTGCGAACTACACGATGGATGGCGGCTGGACGGCGGGCTAACAACATCCTCCCCATTTGCAGGAGCGGGGAGGAACTTTCCCTCGTCCCACTAGCCCCCGTCACATAGTGCGTTTACATGGGCCGCCACGAATCGCCCCGCAAAGAAGAGAAAAGTGGCATCAATGGATATCGAAACCGGCCTCACATTCGACGACGTATTGCTGCGTCCGGCCGAGAGCGACATCCTGCCCTCGCAGGCCGACACCCGCACCTGGCTGACCCGTGAGATCGGGCTGAACATCCCGATGCTCTCCGCCGCGATGGACACGGTGACCGAAGCCGAGATGGCGATCGTCATGGCCCAGCTCGGCGGGATCGGCGTGCTCCACCGCAACCTCTCGATCGAAGAGCAGTGCGATGCCGTGCGACGCGTGAAGCGCTTCGAGAGCGGCATGGTCGTCAACCCGATCACCATCACGCCGGATTCGACGCTTGGCGCGGCGCAGGAGCTTATGATCCGCCACAAGATCAGCGGCATCCCCGTGGTCGACGAATCCGGGAAGCTGTGCGGCATCCTGACCAATCGCGACGTGCGCTTCGCCGACAATCCGTTGCAGCCGGTCAACGAGCTGATGACGCATGAGAACCTCGCCACGGTGAGCGACGGGGTGACGCAGCAGGAAGCGCGCAAGATTCTCCACCAGCGGCGGATCGAGAAGCTGCTTGTGGTCGATGGCGCCTATCACTGTGTCGGTCTGATCACGGTGAAGGACATCGAGAAGGCGGTGCTCAACCCGGACGCCACCAAGGATGCCGGCGGGCGCCTGCGCGTCGCTGCTGCGACCACTGTGGGAGACAAGGGGTTCGAACGCACCGAGGCGCTGGTCGACGCCGAGTGCGACGTAATCATCATTGACACGGCGCACGGTCACAACCGCGAAGTTGCCAGGGCGGTCGAGCGGGT
>DASWIR010000386.1:0-1696 GCA_036397575.1 Alteraurantiacibacter sp.
TGAATAGGGCAGGTGGGCGAGCTTTACGCTGCTTCCAATTGTGTTGGTGGATCGTTCACGTTCGGTGCACATACAATGAACTCACAGGACTCGGCCATCCGGGTGTAAGCGCCGGAGCAATAATCCCTCACTGAAGCGGCCGGATATTCCGGTTGCGCCGGAGCGAAAATCCGGCAGCGGATAGCCCTTTGCGTTTTCTGCAGAGGGCGGGGGATGAAGGGCGTGGAGCTATATGGGCGGGTTCGCTATGCGGTTCGCATTGAGGGTCTGAGCGAGCGGGCGGCGGCCCGCCGGTTCGGGATCGATCCGAGAACGGTCTCGAAGATGTTGAAGTTCTCGGTTCCGCCCGGCTATCGCCGGACGAAGCTGCCGGTGCGGCCGAAGCTCGATCCGTTTGTGGCGATCATCGACCGCATTCTGGGCGACGACAGGTCACGGCCAAGGAAGCAACGACATACTGCGAAGCGGATCTTCGAGCGGCTTCGGGACGAACACGGCTTCACCGGCGGCATCACGATCGTGAAGGATTACGTGGCCGGCTGGCGGCAGCGGGCTCAAGAGATGTTCGTGCCGCTGGTGCATGCGCCGGGTCATGCCCAGGTCGACTTTGGTGAAGCTGTCGGCATCATCGGTGGGATTGAGCGCAAGATTCACTTCTTCGCTTTTGACCTGCCGCACTCGGATGCCTGCTTTGTGGTTGGCTATCCGGCCGAGACGACGGAAGCCTTCTGCGACGGCCACGTTCGGGCGTTTGCATTCTTCGGCGGCGTCCCGAAGTCGATCCTGTATGACAACACCAGGATCGCGGTGGCGCGGATCCTGGGTGGCGGCAAGCGGCAACGGACGCGGGTGTTCACCGAACTGCAATCGCATTACCTGTTCGAGGATCGGTTCGGGCGACCTGGCAAAGGCAACGACAAGGGGAAAGTCGAAGGTCTTGTCGGCCATGCGCGACGGAACTTCCTCGTCCCAATCCCGGTGTTCGAGAGCTTCGAGGCACTGAACGCCTATCTGCTGGAGTGCTGCCGCCGTCGGCTGGCTGACCGCTTGCGCGGCCATGACGAGACGATCGGCGAGCGCCTGGAGCGCGATCTTGCCACCTTCCAAAAGCCATTGCCTGCGCCTTACGACGCCTGCGAGAAGGTGTCCACGGGTGTCTCCTCGCTGTCGTTGGTGCGCTACCGGCTCAACGACTACTCGGTGCCGACGACCTACGGTCACCGCGATGTGCTTGTGCGTGGCTACGTCCATGAGGTGGTGATCGCCTGCGGGACGGAGATCATCGCGCATCACCCCCGCTCCTATGAGCGAGAAGACTTCGTGTTCGAACCGCGGCACTATCTGGCGCTGCTCGAGCAGAAGATCAACGCGCTCGACCAAGCCGCGCCACTGGCTGGCTGGCAACTGCCCGAGGAGTTCGCCACCCTGCGCCGCCTGCTCGAAGCTCGCATGGGCAAACAAGGCAAGCGCGAGTTCATCCAGGTCCTGCGCCTGATGGAGACCTTCAAGATCGAAGAGGTCGCGGTCGCCGTTGGCGATGCGATCGCCCGCGGCGCCATCGGCTTTGACGCCGTGAAGCACCTGGTGCTGTGCCGGATCGAACGGCGGCCCCCACGCCTCGACATGACGGTCTATCCGTATCTGCCGAAGGCCACGGTGACGACGACCTCGGCGCGCGCCTATCTGGCCCTGCTGG
>DASWIR010000387.1:0-4971 GCA_036397575.1 Alteraurantiacibacter sp.
ACCAGGTGGCGGAAAGCGGCAGGCCGATCACATCCTCGTAAAAGGCGCGCGTGGCTTCGAGATCCTCGGTGACATAGGCCGTGTGGTGCAGGCGGCTGGGCAGCTTGGTCATGCTCTCTCTCCCTCCGGGCCGACTCCGGCCCATTTGATGAGCACTCTATCAAATGCGGCGGCGCGCGCAATTCACCGTCTCATCCGTCCTTGGGGCGGCCCAGCAATTCCTCATTGTGCGAGCCGAGCACGGGCGGTGCGTCGACTTCGGTCTGCCGCTCGCCATCGAAACGCAAAGGCGAGCGGATCGTCCGCCAGGTTCCGTGCGGGCCTTCGGTTTCCAGCACCAGCCCGTGATGCGCCGCCAGTTCGCCCTCGGCCACTTCTTGCGAGGTGTAGAGCGGCGAATGCGGCACTTCGAGGCCGGCCATCCGTTCTTCCCATTCGGCGCGGGGCCTAGCCTTGAAGCGCGGAGCGAGGAAGGCGATCACCTTCTCGTAATTGGCGATGCGCGCGTCGCGGCTCTCGAATTCGGGCAGTTCCAGCATGCCTGGCTCGTCCACCGCCTGCGCGAGGTTTTCCCAGAACTTCGGCGGCGAGGACATGTGCAGCGCGATCCACCCGCCGTCGGCGCATTCGAACACATAGCTCTGACTGACATGCGGGCGGCTGTAAGGCCCCATGATCTCGCCTTCGGAGAAGAAATGCGTGAAATCGTCGAGATTGAAATGCGCCATCGCCTCGAACATCGAAGTCTCGACCGTGCGTCCCTCGCCGGTCTTTTCGCGCTCATAAAGCGCGGCCATCACTCCAAAAGCGGCATAAAAACCCGTCAGCGCATCGGCGATCGCCGGGCCGACCACGCGCGGATGCTCGGGGTTCACCAGCAGCCGCAGGAACCCCGCCGATGCCTGCGCGACCGTGTCGAAGGCCGGCCGGTCCTTCGCCGGGCCGTCGTTCCCAAAACCCGAAATGCCGCAATAGATGAGCTGCGGGTTGAGCGCGCGCAACCGCGCGGCGTCGACTTGGAGCCGCTCGGCAACGCCGGGCCGGAAATTCTGGATGAAGACATCGGCGGTCTTCACCAGTTCGTCGAGCGCGGCGAGGCCCTCCGGCTCCTTGGTGTTGAGCGTGACGGATTTCTTGTTCCGGTTGTAGGTCTGGTAATGCGGCGAATAGAGCCCGCCCTTGAAGCTGCGGAACGGATCGCCCGCGCCCGGCTGTTCCACCTTGATCACTTCCGCGCCGAGATCGGCCAGCAGCACGCCGGCCGCCGGGCCGGTGATGAAAGTGCCCATGTCGAGCACGCGTATGCCTGCCAGCGGTTTCGCCATCCGGTTCTCTCCTTGTCCTTGGCGGACGCGCGCTATAGCGCTGTGACGGGCCCACCCCCAGCCCCTCCCGCAAGCGGGAGGGGAGCGAGACTTGCCAGCTTGCTGGCTAGTCGCAGCGGGGTGGGCAAAGCGCAAGTCGGGAGAAAGCAATGCGCATCGGCAGGCAGGACGATCCCCACACCGCGATTTCGACCTCGGATGCGGAATCGATCACCGTGCGCGGGCGCGACCTCACTTCCGAAATCATCGGCAAGATGGATTTCACCTCCTATTTCTGGCTGCTGGTGACGGGCGAGGAGCCGAATGAGGACCAGGCTTTTTTCCTCAATGCGATGCTCTGCGCGCTCGCCGAGCACGGGCTGGTGCCCTCCGTGGTGGCCGCGCGCATGACCTATGCCGCCGCACCCGAGGCGCTGCAGGGCGCGGTCGCGGCTGGCCTGCTGGGCTGCGGCTCGGTCGTGCTGGGGAGCGCCGAGATCGCTGGCAAGTTCTATGCGACATGTGTCACCGACCGGCGCGAGAGCGGGGATCCGGCAGCGGAGGTGGCGAAGCGCAATATCCTCGCGTGGCGCGAACATACCAAGGCCGTGCCCGGCTTCGGCCATCCGCAGCATTCGGGCGGCGACCCGCGCGCGAACCTGCTGCTGGAGCTGGCCGACCAACGCGGCGTTTCGGGCGAGCATGTCGCGATGATGCGCGCACTGCAGGCGGCGCTGCCCGAAACGATCGGCCGAGAGCTGCCGGTCAACGTCAACGGCCCGATCCCCGCGATCATGCTCGACCTCGGCTTCCCGCTCGCGGCACTCAAAGGCATTGGGCTGCTGTGCCGCACGGCGGGGCTGGTCGCGCATTTGACCGAAGAGACCGAGCGGCCGATAGGTTTCGTCATGAGCGGGGCAGCGGCGAAGGCGATCGAGTATGATGGGAAAGCTCGAACTTGAACTCGATCGTCATTGCGAGCGAAGCGAAGCAATCCGGCGTCTGACCGCTCCGCTCTGGATTGCTTCGTCGCCTGCGGCTCCTCGCAATGACGAACAATGGAAGCGAATCCTTGCCAACCTAACCTTCCCTCCGCACAGTGGCGGCGGGAGAGATGCGGATGGAAGCAGCGGAATTCGATTACATTGTGGTGGGCGCGGGATCGTCCGGCGCGGCGCTGGCTGCGCGGCTGGGCGAGGACGACGGCGCGACGACCTGCGTGATCGAGGCCGGGGGCGAAGACAACCACCCATTCATCCATATTCCGTCTTTCGTCGCCGCGGCGATCGGGCGGAAATCCACCAACTGGAACTTCGCCACCGTGCCGCAGGCGGGCATGGCGGGACGCGGCATACCCGTGCCGCGCGGGCGGGTGCTGGGCGGCTCGGGCAGCATCAACGGCATGGTCTATTTCCGCGGCCATCCGACCGACTATGACGACTGGTCCGATATGGGCTGCAAGGGCTGGTCCTACGCCGAAGTGCTGCCCTATTTCACCCGCACCGAGCGCAATGAGGATTTCCCGGAAAGCGTTTTTCATGGGACGTCCGGCCCGATAAACGTCAAGCTGGTCGAGAACACGAACGCGCTCAATTACGCCTTCATGGATGCGCTCGGCTCGCTGCAATTCCCGCATTGCCCCGATTTCAATGGGCCAGACCCGGAAGGCTTTGGCCGCCGCCAGGGGCTGATCCGGGACGGGCAGCGGGAAACCACGGCGAAGAGCATGCTCCGCCCGGCAATGGCGCGAGGCAATGTGCATGTGCAGACCGATGCGCGGGTGGCGAAAGTGGTGGTCGAGGATGGCCGCGTCACCGGCATTCTGCTGACCGACGGGCGGAGGATTCGCGCGCGGCGCGAAGTGGTGCTGAGCGCGGGCACGGTGCAGACGCCGCAAATATTGCTGCTCTCCGGCATCGGCCCTGCGGCGCATCTTCGGGAAATGGGCGTGGAAGTCGTGCATGACCTCCCCGGCGTCGGCGAGAATTATCACGACCACGTCGCCAGCCCGATGCATATGGAGACCAGCGACCCGACCTCCTACGGCCTCAGCTGGAAGGCACTGCCGCGCGATATTTTCCACCTGTTCCAGTACGCACTGACGCGGAAGGGGCCGCTTGCGGGGAACGTTTTCGAAAGCGTCGCCTTCCTGCGCACCGACCCCTCGCTGGCGAAAGCCGACGTGCAGTTCGTGTTCCAGCCGGCCAGGCGGCTCACCAATCCGAAAATCCCCTTCCCGCTGGGTCACGGCTACGCGATCAGCCCGGTCGCGCTCTATCCGAAAAGCCGCGGGACGGTGCGCCTTGCCAGCCCGGACCCCGAAGCCGCGCCGCTGATCGACCCGCATCTGCTTGAGCACCCGGACGACATATTGCCGCTGATCCGGGCGCTGAAGATCGCCCGCCGCGCCTTCGCCAGCGACGCCTTCGCCGAATATGAAGGCGTCGAAGTGGCGCCCGGCCCGGACTGCCAGAGCGATGAGCAATGGGCGGCCTATATTCGCGAGACGGGCTATACGGTGCACCACCCGGTCGGCACCTGCCGCATGGGCGACCCCCACAACACCGCCACGGTTGTCGATCCCCAATTGCGGGTGAAGGGCATTGCGGGCCTCAGGGTGGCGGACGCCTCGGTGATGCCGAGCGTCATCGGCGGCAACACGAATGCGCCCTGCGTGATGATCGGCGAGCGCGCCGCCGATTTCATCCTCGGCAAACCGCCGCTGCCCGCCGCCGAACTGCCGCCGGAGAGCGTGGCGCGCTACAAGCCGCAAAGACAGGAGGCGGCGTGACATCCGTTTTTGTCATTGCGAGCGTAGCGAAGCAATCCAGTCCCTCCGCTTGCCGGCGCTGGATTGCCGCGCCTCGCTACGCGAGGCTCGCAATGACGAGGAATTGAGGAGAGGCATTTGGCCAAGGAACACGTGAAAAGCTGGAAGGTCGGCGACGTCACCGTCAGCCGGATCGTCGAGATCTGGGACTTCCAGGACAACATCAACATGACCATGCAGGATGCAACCGCCGAAGAGGTGATCGCGCTGGACTGGCTCCATCCGCATTACGCGACGCCTGATGGGCGCCAGCGGATGAATTTCCAGGGCTTTGTGGTGCAGGCGCCCGGCCGCACGATCGTGGTCGATTCCTGCATCGGCGCGGGGCGCGAGCGGGACTTCGACGTGTTCTGCGGCCTGCCTGAGGGCTTCCTCGAGGATCTCGAAAGCCTCGGCATCACTCGCGAGGAAGTGGACACGGTGATGTGCACGCATCTGCATTTCGACCATGTCGGCTGGAACACCTACAAGGATCCGGAATCCGGCGAATACAGGCCCACCTTCCCCAATGCCCGGTACCTGTTCGGGCGCAAGGAATACGATGCCTGGCAGAACACGATCCGCCATGACGGGCACCACAGCGACACGCATCTGGTCGAATGCGTCGACCCGATCGTCGCCGCCGGGATGGCCCACTTTATCGAGGCCGACCACGAGATCGCGCCCGGAATATGCTGCGAACCCAGCCATGGCCACACGCCCGGCCATGTCCATGTCCGCATCGAAAGCAACGGAGAGCGTGCAGTGATCACCGGCGACCTCATGCATCACCCGATGCAATGCGCCATGCCGCACCGCGATGCGACTTTCGACATGGACAAGGAGAGCGGGCGGCAG
>DASWIR010000388.1:0-2595 GCA_036397575.1 Alteraurantiacibacter sp.
CGCATCCGCCGCCGGGGCGTGGAGGACTGGCTTGCGGATAGCCCGCGCCGCGCCGTCGACCTGGGAAACGCCGATCGGTACCAGCCGCCGCGCGCCCATTCCGGCGCTCGCAGGAGCAAGGAAATGGGCGAATTTCCACGCGCCGAGCGCAATCGTCAGGCCGTTGCGGGGCAGTCCCTCGTTGAGCGGCATGCCGCTGTCGCTTTCGATCCCGCTCGGCAGGTCCACCGCGATGCAATGGCGGTGGAGACGCGCAAGATCGCGCAGCAGCAGCGCCATGTCGGGCGCAAGCGGCCGCGCCAGCCCGCTGCCGAACAGGCAATCGACCAGCACCCCGCCCCGCGCCTCGCCAGCGCGAGACAGGTGTTCGCCCTTGTAGAGTTTCGAAGCGTTGCGCGCCGCATCGGTTTTCGGCTCGGCTGGGGACAGCACCGCGACATCGCCGCCGCGCGCGCGGATCGCCTCTGCGATCACATAGCCGTCGCCTCCATTATTGCCCGGCCCGCAAAGCACCGTCACCGAGCGGTGCGCTGCAACGCGCCAGACCCAATCCGCCGCGCCATTTCCGGCGATCTGCATCAGGCTGCCCGCCGTCTCGCCGCCTGCAATCAGCGCTTCCTCCGCTGCGACCATCTGCGCGGCGGTGAGGATCTGGTCACTCGTCCGCATCGGCATTCTTGATCGTCGCGGGGAGCAGATAGCGGTAATCCGCCAGCGTCACCTCGACCATCTCGCCCAGGGGCACGACACGCGCCGCCTCCGCACCGTCGGCGGCGATCAGCCCGCGCCCGTCATCGACGATCTCGAAACGGTGGAAGGAACCGTCCTGGTGATGAACCACCAGCAGCCGCTTACCCTCTTCGTCGCTGCGTTCGTACCAGCAATCCTGCGCATAATCGGCCTGACCCTGCGCGCAGGCGACGGCACTGCCGCCCGCGTCCTCGCGCGCTTCCTGGGCAGCGGCCTGCGGATCCTCCGCCACTTTGCATGCGGCGAGCGCGGCCAACAGCGGCAACAAGAACATTCTGGGCATATGGAGCCGAAGTTCGACACATCCCACCTCGTCACCCTGAACCTGTTTCAGGGTCCATTTCTCCACCGGCACTGTCCGATCCAGGAGGCCCGATGGATGCTGAAACGAGTTCAGCATGACGAACGGAAATGAAACGAACGCCTTCGCCATTTTTGCTAACCATTGCCGCGAGTTGCAGGCTTCAGTTGCGAGACGTCGCGAACCGCGCCGCGTGCGGCGCTGGTGGTCATGGCCGCATAGGCCTGCAGCGCGACCGAGACCTTGCGGGGGCGTTCCTTCAAGGGCTGCCAGGCGGTATCGCCCTTCGCTTCCATCGCCGCGCGGCGATCCGCCAGCACGGCGTCGGAGACGGCCAGATTGATCGTGCGGCCCGGAATGTCGATCTCGATTCTGTCGCCATCCTCGACGAGGCCGATCGCTCCGCCTTCGGCCGCCTCCGGCGAGACATGGCCGATCGACAGGCCCGACGTGCCGCCCGAAAAGCGCCCGTCGGTCACCAGTGCGCAGGCAGCGCCCAGCCCCTTCGATTTCAAATAGCTGGTCGGATAAAGCATTTCCTGCATGCCCGGCCCGCCCTTGGGCCCTTCATAGCGGATCACCACCACGTCACCCTCGACGATCTGCCCGGTGAGGATCGCGGTGACCGCGTCGTCCTGGCTTTCGACGACCTTTGCCGGGCCGCTGAACTTGAGGATGCTCTCGTCGACGCCCGCGGTTTTCACGATGCAGCCGTCGAGCGCGATATTGCCGTAAAGCACCGCCAGCCCGCCATCCTTGCTGAAGGCGTGCTCGGCGCTGCGGATCACGCCGTTCTTCCGGTCGGTGTCGAGCTCGTCCCACCGGCGGCTCTGGCTGAAGGCGGTTTGGGTCGGCACACCGCCCGGCGCGGCCTTGTAGAATTCCTGCACCATCGGATTGTTGGTCAGGCGGATATCCCAGTCGGCCAGCGCATCGCCCATAGTAGGGCTGTGCACGGTGGGGAGCGCAGTGTGGAGCAGGCCTGCGCGGTCGAGCTCGCCGAGGATCGCCATGATCCCGCCCGCGCGGTGGACGTCTTCCATGTGGACGTCGCTCTTGGCGGGCGCGACTTTCGAGAGGCACGGGACCTTGCGGCTCAGCCGGTCGATATCCTTCATGGTGAAATCGATCCCCGCCTCCTGCGCCGCAGCGAGCAGGTGCAGCACGGTGTTGGTCGATCCGCCCATCGCGATGTCGAGGCTCATCGCGTTCTCGAATGCTTCGAAGCCGGCGATCTTGCGCGGCAGGACGCTTTCGTCGTCCTCTTCGTAGTAACGTTTCGCCAGTGTGACGATGAGCCGCCCCGCCCGCTCGAACAATTGCTTGCGGTCGGAATGGGTGGCGAGCTGCGATCCATTGCCGGGCAGCGAAAGCCCAAGCGCTTCGGTGAGGCAGTTCATCGAATTGGCAGTGAACATGCCCGAGCAAGAGCCGCAGGTGGGGCAGGCCGAGCGTTCGATGCTGAGGACTTCCTCATCCGTATAATGCTCCTCATCGGCAGCGGCGACCATCGCATCGACGAGGTCGAGCGCGACCTCCTTGCC
>DASWIR010000389.1:0-10184 GCA_036397575.1 Alteraurantiacibacter sp.
CGGCCAGAATCGGTTCGCAGCCGAGCACCCCGTCTCCGTCGAAATCGCTGAAGAAGCGGCTCTCGTCCACCGTCACGTCGTCATAATTGAACGTGTAGCTGCCGATGAGGCTGAGATATTCGGTCAGCGGCAAACCCGCCCGGACACTGAAGCCGGTAGTTGCCTGCTTGAAAGTGTTCTGGCGCTCGCTGCTGAAGAAGTTGAAGCTGTTGTAATCTTTGCGATAAACATTGACGCCGAGCGAGAAATTCTTGTCGAACACATAGGGTTCGGTGAAACTGATCTGGGCGCTGCGCGAATAGCGCGACCAGTTGAGGCTGGTGCCCACTGTCTGTCCGCGGCCACGGAAATTGTTCTGCCGCACCGACCCTTGGAGGACGAAGCTTTCGAGGCTGGAGAAACCGGCCGACAAAGACAATTCGCCGGTCGGCTGTTCCTGGACGTTGGCTTCGAGAATAATCCGGTCCGGCGTACTGCCCGGCTTCTGCTCGATCTCGAAGTTTTCCTGGAAATATCCCAGCGAATTGATGCGGTTGGTGGAGCGCCTGACCTGCAGTGAGTTGAAAGCATCGCCTTCAGCGACGCGGAATTCGCGGCGGATCACCTTGTCCTGCGTCAGCGTGTTGCCGTTGATCTCGACCCGTTCGATATAGACGCGCGGAGCCTCGGCCAGGACGAAGGTCACGGCCATGGTGAGATTTTCGCGGTCGCGGTCGATCTGCGTATTCGCCTCGGCAAAGGCGTAGCCGAAAGTTCCGGCAAGTTCGGTCAGCTGCTCTTCGGTGTTGTCGATCTGCTCAGCATTGAACCAGTCGCCCGTTTTCATCGGAACGTTGGCCTGCAGGCTATCGCTGGAGAAGTCGCGAATCTGGCTTTCGACACTCACCTCGCCGAATTTGTAGCGCTCTCCCTCTTCCACCACATAGGTGATGATGAAGTCGCGTTTGTCGGGGGTCAGCTCAGCCACCGCGGAGACGACGCGGAAATCGGCATAACCTTCGGTCAGGTAGAACTGTCGGAGCTTCTGCTGGTCGAAGGCCAGGCGATCGGGATCGTAGCTGGTGTTCGAGCTGAATATCTTGAGCAGGCCCGCTTCCTTGGTGACCATCTCGCCTTTGAGATCCCCGTCGGAAAAAGCCTCATTGCCGAGTATGTTGATCTGGCGAACCTTGGACTTCGGCCCCTCGGTGATCTCGAAAATGATGTCCACCCGGTTCTGGTCGAGGGTGACCATCTTCGGTTCGACACTGGCAGCGAAGCGGCCCTGCCGCTTATAGAGTTCGATGATGCGGGCCACGTCGGCGCGAACCTTGGAGCGGGTGAATATCTGGCGCGGGGCAAGGTTGATCTCGGGACGGATCTTGTCGTCCTTGATGCGCTTGTTCCCCTCCAGCACGATGCGGTTGATGATCGGATTTTCGACCACCTCGATGGTCACCGCGCCCGCATTGTTGCGGATATTCACGTCGGTGAACAACTCGGTCGCGTAGAGATCCCGCAAAGCCTCGTCTGCCGCGGCCTGGGTATAGGGATCGCCCGGGTTCAGGCGAATATACGACAGGATCGTTTCCGGCTCGAGGCGCTGCGCGCCGGATACAAGAATCGAGCGGATCACCTGCTGCGCGGGAGCCGGCGGCGGAGTGGCGTCGTCCCGCGCCGGATCGGCATCGTTCTGCGCCGGATCGGCATCGTCCAGCACCGGATCGGCGCCCGCCGCGGTTTCTTCCTGCTCGTCCTGGGCGATAGCTACCGCCGGAACACCTGCGAGGATCGAACTGCACATAAGGGCAGCGGCGAAATGCGAATTAGCGATTGTCTTGGCCGTCAGGCTCATTTCCCGTCCACTTTTTTTCAACACGGCTGCCCGGTCCGAACTTCAGCATCCCCATGGCCACAGATTGTGGCCGCAACAGGCCCGCCCTGTGCCCTATGAGAGGGAGGCGATCAAGCGAAGTCGGGACAATTCAGCCGTGTTTCGCCACCTTTCCCCACCCTAGCCGCCGAAAACGGGCAGCGAGGCGAAGTCGTTGATTGTGACGAACAGCATCAAAGCAATGACAAATGCCATACCGGTGCGGAACGCCCACTCCTGACTTCGGGCATCGACCGGCTTCCGACGGACCGCTTCAGCCACGTAGAACGCCAAGTGCCCGCCGTCGAGCGCAGGGATTGGCAGGAGGTTAATGAATGCCAAGTTAATTGAAATCATCGCCACGAACCAGATGAACGACGTCCAGCCGAGCGAGAGCTGCTCTGCTGAAAACTTGGCGATTTTGACCGGCCCGCCCAGTTCCTGAAGCGGACGGCGGCCTGTGATAATCTGCCCGATACCGGTCACCATCATGTTCATGATTTCGCCGGTCTGGCGAACCGCCAGGGGAATGGACTCCGCGACGGAAACCGACCTGATTACCCGTTCGGATGCCCCCACTCCCAGACGGCCCGTGCGGAATTTGTTGCCGAAATTGTCCGTTTCCACCAGCATATCGAGCGTCACCGGGACTTCCATTCGGCGATCGTTCCGCTCGAACTCAACCAACACCCGTTCGCCCGGATGAATGGAAACGATCTTCGCCACATCTTCGAAACTGCCCGTCTTCGCCCCATCGACCGCCACGATCCGGTCGCCCACTTCGATGCCGGCCTCGGCGGCCGCGGAACTCTCGACCACGCTGTCGACCACAGGCGGCGTGACCATCTGACCGTAAACCATGGCAAATCCGGCGAGGATGACGACCGCGACGAGGAAATTGGTCACCGGCCCGGCGGCTACGATCAATGTACGCTGCCACAGAGGCGCGAAGTGGAAATTGCCGTTGCGCTGCTCGGACGGAATCCGCGCCAGTGCCGCCGCGTCGGGAATGCTGGCGGGGTTCATGTCGCCGGCGAACTGGACATAGCCCCCCAGAGGCAGGGCGCAGAGTTTCCAGCGCGTTCCGCGCCGGTCGGTGTAGCCCGCGATTTCCTTGCCGAAACCGACGGAGAACGCATCCGCTTTCACGCCGAAAAGGCGCCCCACGAGATAGTGGCCAAGCTCGTGCACGGTCACCAGTGGGCCGAGCACCAGCAGGAAGCCAACGATCCACATCCAGATGGGCGGGCTTTCGATCATTCAGGCATTCTCCAGCATGCGGCTCGCAGCCTCGCGGGCCTCACGGTCGATCATTATCACATCGGAAAGGTTGGCAGGAGGTTTAGGCAATTCTCGCTGCAACATCTCTTCCACCTGTGCCGCAATGCGGGTGAACGTGATCTGACCGGCCAGGAAAGCCGCAACCGCGATTTCGTTGGCAGCGTTGAGTACAGCGGGCGCCGCTCCGCCCGCCTGCAACGCCTCGCGAGCGAGACGGGTGGCCGGAAAGCGTACCTCGTCAGGTTCGAAGAAACTCAGTTCGCCCAGTGCCGGCAGGTCGAGCGGCTTGCACGGCGTTTCGATCCTGCGCGGCCATGCGAGCGCGGAGGCGATCGGCACACGCATGTCGGAAGGGCCGAGCTGGGCAAGCGTCGAGCGGTCGCGGTATTCGACCAGCGAATGCACCACGCTTTGCGGATGGATGACGATCTGCAACCGCTCCAGCCCGACGGGAAAAAGGTGGAACGCCTCGATCAGTTCGAGGCCCTTGTTCATCATGGTTGCGGAATCGACACTGATCTTCGCGCCCATGTCCCAATTCGGATGAGCGACCGCCTCGGCCGGGGTGGCGGCTGCAATCCGCTCGGCGCTCCACGTCCGGAACGGCCCCCCACTGGCGGTCAGCGTGATACGGCGCACATCGGCAATATCGTTGCCTGCCAGGCACTGGAATATCGCATTGTGCTCGGAATCGACCGGCAGCAGCGTCGCGCCCTGCTGTGCCACGGCCGCGATCATAACATCGCCGGCAGAGACGAGCGCTTCCTTGTTGGCAAGCGCCACGATCCCGCCCTGCTCGATTGCCCTCATTGCGGGTTCGAGCCCCGCGCAACCGACGATCGCCGCAACCGTGATGTTCGGGCCGCGCGATGCCGCCTCGCACAATGCTTGCGACCCGCCTGCGGCTTCGACGCCGGAACCGGCCAGCGCCTCGCGCAATTCGGGCAAGCGCGCCTCCTCGGCCACAACGGCGATTTCCGCGCCGAATTCCTTCGCCAGCTTCGCCAACTCCGCCGCCTTGCCATTGGCGGTCAGCGCCACGACCCGCCATGCCTCGCGGTCGCGGCGGATAAGGTCGAGTGTCGAAGCGCCGACCGAACCGGTCGCACCGAGGATGGAGATTGTGCGGGTCATGGAGCGAAACTCATTGCAATGCCCGATAGTATCGCAACCGGCAGCAGGCCATCCACTCGGTCGAAAACACCGCCATGACCCGGTATCAGGCGCGAGGAATCCTTCACTCCGGCTCGCCGCTTGAGCCAGCTTTCGAAGAAATCGCCAGCCTGGGCGGCAACGGCAAGCACGGCTCCGCCGATAGCAAATGGAGCTACATGGGAAGTGGGCTGCCCACTCTCAGCCATTGAGGCGATCACATAGATGGCGGCTCCCATCCACAAGGCCGCGGCGGTCATCCCGCCGGTAAGCCCCGCCCAAGTTTTCGAAGGGCTAATCTTGGGCGCAATCTTGGGACCGCCAATTGCCCTGCCCGCGAAATAGGCCCCCGTATCGGTCGCAATCACAAGCCCGATGACGAGGACAAGTTCCTCCAGATCGAAGCCGATCAGGGCATATGCGGCGGCTGCGATATAGGCGGCGCCGACGACCCAGCCCACCAGGCGAGCAAGCGAGCCGGACGAGGCTTTCGCCACCAGCATCGCAAGTTCCCCGAGGCACACAGCGGCCACCAGCGCGATGAACGCGTCCAGCACTATGCCGCCAAGCCATATTGCAACGCCCGCCACGGCCAGCATGACAATGGCGGACAGCGTCCGCACGCCAAGGTCGGATTTCCTGGGCTGGCTTTCGGTCATCGCGCGACCATTCCAAATTCGTCATGCTGAACTCGTTTCAGCATCCATCGTGCCTCACTGGACTTGTCGTGAAGGTGGAGAAATGGACCCTGAAACAAGCCTGTCCTGAGCTCGTCGAAGGGTTCAGGGTGACAAGGAAGCGAGGGCCTGCCCGCATCGGATTATCGTCCGCCAAAACGGCGCTCCCTTGCCGCGAAGCTCGCCAGCGCCTCTTCGAGATGCGCCAAGGTGAAATCCGGCCACAGCACATCGGTGAACCACATTTCCGCATAGGCTGCCTGCCACAGCAGGAAATTCGACAGCCGCACTTCGCCGCTGGTGCGGATCAGCAGGTCGAGCGGAGGCAGATCGGCAGTATCGAGATTTGCAGAGATGGCCTCCGCCGTCACTTCGCCCGATGCCGCCGCCTTGGCTGCCGCGCGGGCGATTTCCTGCTGCGAACCATAATTCAGCGCTACGGCCAGAGTATGGCTGCCCTTCGCGGTCTGTGACAAGGCATCTTCGAGCATTTCGACAATGTCCGACTCCAGCGCCTTGTAATCGCCGATGATTTTCAGCCGGACGTCATTTGCAACGAAATCGGGCAAGTCGGATTTGATGAACCTGCGCATCAGGCGCATGAGGTCGGAAATCTCCTCTTCCGGCCGCTTCCAGTTTTCCGACGAGAATGCGTAAAGCGTCAGGCATTCGATGCCGAGGGGGCCGAGCCCGCGCACCAGATTGCGCACCGCCTCGACACCGCGCTGATGACCCATCGCACGGGGCAAGTGGTGCCGCTTCGCCCAGCGGCCATTCCCATCCATGATGATGGCGACATGCTTTGCCGCGGTCATTGGCACACTCGTGGGCCTGCTTCCCTCACTGAGTGAGGATTTCCTTTTCCTTGGCGGACGCTACTTCGTCGGCGTCCCCGACATATTTGTCGGTCAGCTTCTGGACTTCATCTTCCATCCGCTTGCGCTCGTCCTCGGAGATTTCCTTCTTCTTCTCGTCTTCCTTGAGCGCTTCCATCCCGTCCCGCCGGACATTGCGGATGGCGATCTTGGCATTCTCGGCATATTTGCCCGCGAGCTTGGCCAGTTCCCGGCGGCGTTCCTCGGTCAGGTCGGGCAGCGGCAGGCGGATGGTCTGGCCATCGACGCTGGGGTTGAGCCCCAGATTGGCATGGGCGATGCCCTTCTCCACCGCGGTCACATTGGCCCTGTCCCACACCTGCACGCTCAGCATGCGCGGCTCCGGCGCGTTGACGGTTGCCACCTGGTTGAGCGGCATCATCGCACCATAGACTTCGACCTGGACCGGATCGAGCAGCGACACATTCGCCCGCCCGGTCCTGAGGCCCGAAAGGTCGCTCTTGAGGCTGTCGAGCGCACCCTGCATCCGCCGTTCGATATCGGATTTATCGTATTTCGCCATGTCAGGCGCCCTCCTGCACTATCGTCTGCACACCTTCGCCGGCCAGCACGCGGGCAAGGTTCCCCTTCTCGCGGATCGAGAAGACCACGATCGGGATTCCATTGTCGCGGCACAGGGCCACGGCGGAGGCATCCATCACCTTAAGATTGTCAGCCAGAACACGATCGTAACTGACTGTTTCATAACGTTTCGCATCGGAATTCTTTTTGGGATCGGAGTCATACACACCGTCGACGCTAGTCCCTTTCAGAAGCGCATCGCACTGCATCTCCGCCGCCCGCAAGGCTGCCCCGCTATCGGTGGTGAAATAGGGCGCGCCGACGCCGGCGGCAAAGATCACCACCCGGCCCTTTTCCAGGTGCCGTTCGGCACGGCGGCGGATCACAGGTTCGCAAACCGCATCCATCTGGATCGCGCTTTGCACGCGGGTATGGACGCCAAGCTGTTCGAGTGCGCTCTGCATGGCGAGTGCATTCATCACCGTCGCCAGCATGCCCATATAGTCGGCCTGCGCCCGGTCCATGCCTTGCGCCGCGCCGGCCATGCCGCGGAAGATGTTACCGCCGCCGATCACCAGCGCGATTTCCAGCCCCGTTTCCTTGGCCAGTTTCACTTCTTTCGCCAACTCGGTAACGACTGCCGGATCGATCCCGTACTGCTGTTCGCCCATCAGGACTTCGCCCGACAGCTTGAGCAGGACACGTTTCATTTTCGGCAGGGCCATTGGGTCTGTTCTCTGTAGGCTGCTTGGGCGGCGCCCTTATAGAGCACGCCGTGCCGGTGCCAAGTATCAAGGACTTCGCCTGGCAAGAGTCCCCTGCCCGCATGGTTTCTGGACAGCCGCGCCCGGCATGCTACGCTTTTTCCGGACTGGGCCGAATGGGGGTTTCAATGAAAAATGGAATGGCCGTGACAGCAGTTGCAGGCCTGGCGCTGGCGGTATCCGGCCCTGCCCAAGCCCAGTCCGCCGCTTCGCAGCCGGCCCTGACGGCAGAGCATGCCATCCAGCTCTTCGAGGAAGCGGGCTTTCCGCTGCAGGACGGCCGTCCCGTCAACCGCTGCGGCAAGCCGTCCAATCCGCGCATCGCCTTCATCGATCTCAATGGCGACGGCGCGGCCGAAGCGCATATCGCCGATGTGGATCCAGCCTGCTACGGCGCACCGGGGGCCTATTTCGCCATTCTGGCGCAGCAGCCGGACAAGAGCTGGAAGCGCCTGATCGCCGAAGACGGCATTGTCGGCTTCGAGCGGACGAGCAGCGCTGGATGGCACGACCTGTCGCTCGAAGCCCGCGATTCCGCCTGTCCCGGCCTGCGCCGCTTCAATGGCGCCGACTACGGCGCCCCGACAGCATGCGGCAGCTTCGCCACAACGGTCGCGCCCGCATCGGCTTCACCCGCCGCTGGTGGCGGGCCAGTTTCGCAGCAGAAACTGTTCGACTGGAAAGAAGATCAGACGCCCGAAGCCAGGGCGCTCCCGATTTCCGAGCGCGATGCGCTGTTCCGTGCCGCCGGAGCGCAGCCAGTGGGCGGCGGCAGGTGGACCGGCTGCGTCGACGATCCCTCGGACCATTCCGAAGCTCAGGTAGCAATGGTGCAGGACATCAATGGCGACGGCCGCCCGGAAGCCATGATCCGCGACAGCGGCTCTTTCTGCAACGGCTATGCCGGGGTCAGTTCAACCGTGCTCACGCAGACTTCCGCCGGAACCTGGCAAGTGATCTATTCCAACCAGGGCTTCGTCAATTTCCTGGTCGGCCGCGGCGTGGATGGATTTCCGGACATTGAAGCGGGCCTGCCCGGCTTCTGCTTCCCCTATTTCCGCTGGAACGGCAGCGAGTACACCAAGATCGCCCAGCTCAACGAACAGGGCCGCGCCTGCGAGCCGTTCTGAACGGTGGCCGCGATTGGGCTACTCGCGGCACGCAGGCTCCGGCTAGCCTTGCTGGCACTGCTTGCCGCCACTCTCGGCATTGGCGCGAAGGCCTGGCATGATACGATGGCGGCCCCTATCGTTCGGAGCGGTGTGATCGCCCTTCCCGGGTTTCCAGCCAATACCGACCCGGTTCGTGCGGTGCTGATCAGCGACCTGCACATCTCCGGCCCAGACATGCCGCCAGAGCGATTGACCAAAATCGTGGGCCAGGTGAACATCCTCAAACCCGATATCGTGTTGATCGCCGGTGACCTGGTGAGCGACAAGCGTACGGCCACGCGGCACTATTCGACGGTCGGGAGCATCGCCCCACTTGGCGCCTTGCGGGCCCCGCTCGGTGTCTTCGCGGTGCCCGGCAACCATGATCATTGGCGCGATGTCGCAGAGGTAACCCAGGAACTGGAAAAACTCGGCGTGGTCGTGCTCGCAAACCGCGCCGTGCGCGCGGGGCCGCTGGCAATCGGAGGGCTCGATGACGACTTCACCGGACACGCCCGGCCGAATGAGATCCTTGTGGCGATGCAGATGCTGGGCGGCGGGCAGGTCATTCTCAGTCACAGCCCGGATCCCTTCGCCGGCCTGCCAGACGGAACGCGGCTCATGCTCGCCGGGCACACCCATTGCGGCCAGATCGGCTATCCTTGGGGCGGGTCGCCAGCAACGATGTCGCGCTACGGCGAGCGCTACGCCTGCGGGCTGGTGCGCGAACGCGGAAACACGCTGATCGTCTCGGCTGGGCTTGGAACAAGCGTGCTGCCCTTCCGCCTGTTTACCAGGCCCGACATCTGGATGGTCGAGCTCCGGGCGAAATAGAGCTGTCCTACAAGCCCCGCCCTGTGTCAGGGTCGCTGCCGTTCTTTGACATTGCCGGATTCGCGTGACGGTCGCATCTTTCGGAAGACCGAAATGAAACGTCACACGATCTTCCATTAAATATCTGTATCTATTTTGTAAAATAGAATTTTCGCGGTGTGTTTTTAGTGCGTCTCAGGGTTACACTCCCGCATACGAAAACGGCCGCCGAATCGAAGTCCGGCGGCCGCAAATTCCGCTCTGGGCGCGAGCTGTCAGCCAGCGACGGCCGCGGCCACTTCAGCGGCAAAATCGCTCGTTTCCTTCTCGATGCCTTCGCCGAGCTGGAAGCGGACATAATCCTTCAGTACGATCGGCGCGCCGGCTTCCTTGCCGGCCTGGGCCACGACATCCGCGATCGGCGTCTTGTTATCGATCACGTAAATCTGGCTCAGCAGCGCATTTTCCTTGGCGAATTTCTTCACCGCGCCGTCGACCATCTTTTCCTGCACTTCGGCCGGCTTGCCGCTTTCTGCAGCCTTTTCCGCCGCGACCTTGCGCTCACGCTCGATCACTTCGGCATCGAGACTGTCGGCATCGAGCGCCATGGGGAAGGCCGCTGCAATATGCATGGCGAGTTTCTTGCCGACCTCTTCGAGCACCGCGGCATCCGCCTCGCTCTCGAGCGCGACGAGCACACCGATCTTGCCGAGATTCGGCGCCGCGGCGGTGTGGACGTAGGGCACGATCGCACCCTTATCGACCGACACGCCCTTCATTCGGCGGACCTGCTGGTTCTCGCCGATGGTGGCGATATTTCCGGTCAGCTTTTCGGCAACCGTACCGCCATCGGGATAGGCGGCAGCTTTCAGCGCCTCGACGTCGTCGCTGCCGAGCGACAGGGCGACACCGGTCGCCTTGCGGACGAAGTCCTGGAACTGTTCGTTCTTGGCGACGAAATCGGTTTCCGAATTGACCTCGACCGCAACGCCCTTGGTGCCGGACACGGCAACACCCACCAGCCCTTCGGCGGCGGTGCGGCTGGATTTCTTTTGCGCGGTGGCGAGACCCTTGGCGCGCAGCGCGTCGACCGCCGC
>DASWIR010000390.1:0-4280 GCA_036397575.1 Alteraurantiacibacter sp.
CGGGCGGACTGTCGGAGAGCATGAACCAGCGCACTGCATCGGCGCCGAAACGCGCGACAATCTCGTCCGGATCGACGACATTCTTCTTGGACTTCGACATCTTTTCGACGCGACCAATTCTGACCGACTCTCCAGTCGCCCTTAGTGTCGCGCCATCAGACGTCCTTTCGATTTCTTCTGGGGAGACCCAACTGATGTCTGTGGCCTCAACGTTCGGATCGAACTCATCACCCGGCCAGAATTTCTCGAATTCCTCTCGGGTCATTGGCCGTGTGCGCTCAACTTGATAGGTCTCGTGCGTCACCATGCCCTGCGTGAACAGGCTGGCGAAGGGCTCCTTCACATCGAGCTTGCCGATATGGGCAAGCGCCCGGGTCCAGAAACGGGCATAGAGCAAATGCAGGATCGCATGCTCGATCCCGCCGATATACTGATCGACGGGCATCCACTTCGCGACCTCGTCCGGATCGAACGGCCGGTCGTCCGGCTGGCTCGCAAAGCGCAGGAAATACCACGAGGAATCGACGAATGTGTCGAGCGTGTCGGTCTCGCGCTCCGCCCTGCCGCCGCATTTGGGGCAGGTGGCATGCTTCCATGTCGGATGGCGCAGCAGCGGGTTGCCCGGGGTTTCGAAATCGACATCCTCGGGGAGGATCACGGGAAGCTGGTCCTTCGCCACCGGCACCACGCCGCAGGCCCCGCAATGGACGAAGGGAATCGGCGTTCCCCAATAGCGCTGGCGCGAAACGCCCCAGTCGCGCAGCCGCCAGACGGTCTGGCCCCGGCCCCAGCCTTCGCTTTCAGCGCGCGCAATCACCGCGGCCTTGGCTTCGGCGACGCCCATCCCGTCGAGGAAGCCCGAATGGACGCATATGCCGTCGCCCGCCTCGGCCTCAGTCAGCGGCGCGTCGGCCGCCTCGGCGCTCGCCGCAATCACGCGGACGATCGGCAGGCCGTATTTGCTGGCGAAATCGAAATCGCGCTGGTCATGCCCGGGCACGGCCATGATCGCGCCGGTGCCGTAATCCATCAGCACGAAATTGGCGATGAAAACGGGCAGGTGCTCTCCGGTGAAGGGGTGCTTCGCTGAAATGCCCGTGTCGAAGCCCAGCTTTTCCGCTGTTTCCAGTTCCGCCGCGGTCGTGCCGCCGGCCTTGCACTTGTCGATGAACTTGCCCGCATCGCAATTCACCATCGCGACGCCCTGCGCCAGCGGATGGTCGGCGGCGACGGCGACGAAGCTCGCGCCGAAGATCGTGTCCGGCCGCGTCGTGTAAACTTCGATGCTTTCCCCGTTCGATAGCTCGAAGGCGAATTGCAGGCCCTGGCTCTTGCCGATCCAGTTCTCCTGCATCAGGCGGACCTTCTCGGGCCACTGGTCGAGCGCGCCGAGCCCGGCGAGCAGCTCGTCGGCGAAATCGGTGATCTTGAGGAACCACTGGTTGAGCTTGCGCTTCTCTACCAGCGCACCGGAGCGCCAGCCGCGCCCGTCGATCACCTGTTCGTTGGCGAGCACGGTCTGATCGACCGGGTCCCAGTTGACCGCGCTTTCCTTGCGGTAGACGAGGCCCGCTTCGAACAGGTCGATGAACAGTGCCTGCTCGTGGCCGTAATATTCGGGATCGCAAGTGGCGAATTCGCGGCTCCAGTCGAGCGCCAGCCCCAGCCGCTGGAGCTGCGCCTTCATGTTGGCGATGTTCTGGTAAGTCCAGCTGCCGGGATGGACCTTCTTTTCCATCGCGGCATTTTCCGCCGGCATGCCGAACGCATCCCACCCCATCGGGTGGAGAACTTCATGCCCCTGCATCTTCTTGTAGCGGGCAAGCACGTCGCCCATCGTATAGTTGCGGACATGGCCGATATGGATGCGCCCCGACGGATAGGGGAACATCTCCAGCACATAGCTCTTGGGTTTGTCGCTGTTGCTGTCCGCCTCGAAGACATGCGCTTCGGCCCAGGCGCGCTGCCAGCGCCCGTCGGCCAGCGACGGATCGAAACGATTCTCGCTCATGGCTCCTCCCGCCGGATCAGCCGATGGAAGATCGCCGCAAGTCGCGCGCCTTGGTCAGGATGATGTCTTCCAGCCGCTGCACCGTGGCTGCCTGTACCGGCGCTTCCACCCATGTACTGCCCTGCAGTATCTGACGGCTGGCGGCAACGCGCACCGCATCGGCGCGCAGATCCTGGTCGAGGATCGAGACCGAGACTTTCACACGCTCATTAGGATTGCCGGGATTGGCGTACCAGTCGGTCACGATCACGCCGCCCGCACTGTCCGCCTGCATGAGCGGCATGAAGGCCAGCGTCTCGAGCGTGGCGCGCCACAGATAGGAATTCACGCCGATCGAGGTGACTTGCGAAGCCGCTATATCGGCCTGCGGGCGCTCATTGCCGCCGCCGCATGCGGCCAGTCCCGCCAGCGCGGCGCCGGCAATGGCAGCGCGCATCAGGCTGCGGGGGAAACGGGTGGTGCTGTTTTCGCTACGCATCTTGGTCCTTGCCAATCCTTCTTCCGGCGCGGCCGCAAACAGGCCGATCGCGCACGTCACGGGCTGGTGCCCTCTATAACCGCCGCCCCGCCCGCGGCAAGGCCGGTGTGCCACACGGCGGGGCAATTGCGCGCCGATGCGGTTAACTGCAACTGAACCCCCGCAATCTGCCGCAAGCGGCGCAGGAGGATCAGAAGAAGCCGAAATCCTCCACGTCCTCGTCCTCCTCGCACATCGAGCGGATGGCGTCGAATTCCTCCTCGCTCAGTGCCGGCGGATATTCCTCGCCCTGTTCCATGGCGTCGCGGAATGCCTTCGCCCGGCCGAGGGGTGACGGATGGGTCTGGATCCAGCCGGTCCAGCCGGGTTCCTCCGCGCCGCCGTCCGCCGGTCCGCGGAGCCGCTCGAAAAATTCCGCCGCGCCGGCAGGGGAAATATCCGCCCGCGCCATCTGTGCGCGTGCGAAGGTGTCGGCCTCCGCTTCGGCTTCGCGCGAATAGCCGAGCGACATGATGCCGAGCGCGCCCTCTCCGAGCCCCGAGCCGACACCGCTCGCCAGGATCGAGATGCCGAACTGGCGCAGCAGCGCGCTCATCACATGGCGTTCGCGCACGTGACCGATCTCGTGCGCCAGTACGCCTGCAAGCTCTTCCGGGCTCTCCGCATCCTGGACCAACCCGTCGAACAACAGCACCTGCCCGCCCGGCAGCGCCACCGCATTGACCATCTCGATATTGGCGACGCCGACGCGAATCGGCTCGCCGCCCGGATCGAGCTCGTCCGCAAGCCTCGCAAGCGCGGCATCGCCTGCCTGGGTATGGCAGATGCGATTGCCGAAATCGCCGATCATCGCCTCGCCCATGCGCCGCTCCCAGCTCGTCGGGATCATCGGGCCGAGCCAGCCGGGTGCGGTCAGCACCACCGCGACCACCACCGCGCTGACTATGGCAAAGGCTGCCGCTGCCTGCGGCAAGCCGATGCGGTCGACCCACTTGCCGTAGCGCGCGGCAACGGGAAGCAGCGTCTCGATCTGGCTGGGCGCCTTGCCTTTCAGGATCAGCCGGAATTGCGGCGTCCCGTCGAGCGTGTAGACCCGCTCGCCCGGCCGCTCTTCCCTAAAGATCAGCTCGTCGGCGCCGAAAGCGACCCCCTCGCCCTGCGGATGACGCAGCACCAGCTGGCCGCCGCTCTGCCAGCACAGCAGTCCCTCATGCCTGAGGGCCGAATGGCCGTCATACCAGCTGGCGGGGAATTCGGCCGGCTCCGTCACGCGTCAGATCGCTCCTATGTCGAATGCGTCGAGCAGCCCTTCACCCTGGCTCGCCATTTTCGTCTGCGACTGGGTCAGCTCGTCGAGCAGGATCTCGCCGCTCGCCTCCATATGGGTGATGAAGAACTTCCAGTGGCGGTAGGAGAGAAAGATGAGGCCAATGCCTAGCGTGCACACGACCAGAGCGACGTCGCCAAGGAAAAGTATCAGCCAGTCTTTCGTCCGCGCGTTGAAGCTGAATTCCAGATTCTTCCAGCTCGTCGCGCCCACAACCTCGCGGAAGAACTTGGCATAGAAGGCGAGGGCAATCAGCCCCAGCACGACATAAAAGAGGATGATCAGAGCAAATAGCGCAAGGATAAAGCCGATCGCGCCTGCATCGACCGTTCCGTCGGACATGTCCGGCGCCATCGAACTGCCGACCGCAACGAACACACCAGCTCCGAAGAGCAGCAAAAGCGGCGCCAGATAGAACAGCAGATAGCGCCCGATCAGGCCCGTCGATTCGGCTTTCGCCTTGA
>DASWIR010000391.1:0-4071 GCA_036397575.1 Alteraurantiacibacter sp.
CGGCCGAGTGACCGGCGACAAACCACGCCTCCCGGCGCTCGTCGGGGACAAGCTGCCTCCAGACCGCGCGCGACGCATGCGCATCGCCGCCACGGCGATGCTGGTTGCAATGGCGGGCCTGTTCCTGCTGACCGGGCGTTATCTCGATCTGCATCCCGCCTGGGGTTACGCCCATGCCTTTGCCGAGGCGGCGATGGTCGGCGGCCTGGCGGATTGGTTCGCGGTGACGGCGCTGTTCCGCCGCCCGCTCGGCCTGCCGATCCCGCACACGGCGATCATCCCCGAAAACAAGGACCGGATCGCCGACACGATGGCGCGGTTCCTGCGCGAGAATTTCCTCACGCCCACCGTCGTCGCCCGGCGGATGCGGAGCATGAACCTTGCGCTCGCGGCCGGCAATTTTCTCAGCGAGCCGGCAGCCGGACAGCAATCGCGCATCCGTGCCGGGGCCAGCGATCTCCTTGCCGAAGTGCTCGAATCGCTCGACCCGCAGCGTCTGGGCGAACAGGTGCGCGCGGGGCTGGGCCGCCAGCTGGCGCGGATCGAGGTTGCCCCGCTATTGGGCAATTTCCTCGCCGCGGCGATCGCCGACCGGCGGCACCTGCCGCTGCTCGATGCGCTGATCCGCGCCACCGGCGGGATGCTGGAGCGCAACGAGGAGATGGTCCGCAAGATGATTCACGAGCGGGCCAATACGCTGCTGCGCTGGACCGGGCTCGACGAGCGCCTCGCCAATGCCGTGCTCGACGGGCTCTACAAGATGCTTGCGGAGATGCTCGTCGATCCGCAGCATCCGGTGCGGCTGAAGATCGAAGAGGGGCTCGAAGAGCTCGCGCATGATCTTCGCCACGACCCGGAGACCATGGCCAAGGTCGAGCGGATCAAGGACGACATCCTCGCCAATCCGGCGGTGTCCGACTGGTGGCAGGCCGTGTGGGAGCGGATTCGCCAGGGGCTGATCGACATGGCCCGCGATCCCGACCGGGCATTGGCGGGGCAATTGGGTGCGGGCATGGCCGAACTCGGCAAGGCGCTGCGCGAAGATCCGCGCCTGCAGCACCAGGTCAACCGCTTCGCCCGCCGCACGGCAGTCGGCGTCACCAGCCGCTATGGCGACCAGATCGTGCAGCTCGTGTCGGAAACGGTACGGCGGTGGGACGCGCGAACCGTGACCAACCGCATCGAAGGCGCGGTCGGCCGCGACCTCCAGTTCATCCGCATCAACGGCACGCTGGTGGGCGGGCTGGTGGGTCTCGCCATCCATTTCCTCGATACGCGCGTTCTTTAGCTGCGTCTCTATCTGCCGCCGGGTGGCAGACCCATCAGGATGAAGGGCGAGATGGTGAAATAGCTTGCCATTGGATTGCCCTCGGCATGCAGCTCCGGAAACGGCCGGATCCTCTGCGGGCTTCAGCTATTGGCCCGCGACTAGCGCCCGATCCGATACGCGATATTCGTCTCATAGAACGACGCGACCGGGTTTCCGTTCACGTCCCTTGCGGACTCGAACTTGGCACTGTCGAGGACTATCCGGCAGGGATGGCGCCGCATATCGAAATTTGTGGCGAGGGTAATATCAGTCAGCGTGCAATCGGTGGCCTGGCCATTCACCCCGACGAGAATTCGCAAATGAAAGTTGGCCTGACTTCCCGATCGGACTGCCTTTTCAGGGTAATGTTCCTGGATCTTCCTGGCGACCAGCATGATATTGGTGAATTGAGGGGGCGTTGCGCGAGTCTTCTGGGCCTCGACGTCGACTCCCCAATGTGCGACCAGATCTTCCACACACTGGTTCATGGCTTCGAATGGCTTGTCCATTTTTCCGAGTTCGAGGACTACCGGCTGGGCAAACTTCTGGTCGAGGCGCAGCCAGAACAGTTCGCGTCCCGCTTCCGCGTCCAGGTGCGGCAAGCCGACGGGTTTATTCGCAGCTTCTTTGTCTTCATCGCCATCATCAGGTGGTGCCACGGGGCCCGTGCCCGATATCGCGGGCCCGAACCCCTCAAGGGTCGTCTCCGGGTAACTGATCTGCCATCTGGGAAAGTGTGGCCCGAATTGAACATTCGTTTCTCGCCGTGACCGAAATCGATCGATGGCTGGCCCGGCTACCAGCCAGGTGAACCCGTCCGAAGGGCCATACTGCTCCAGCCAGAAGACGGTTTTTTCGTCGCCTTCGCCAAAATACCGCCCCAAACGGCAGCGTGAATCGGCATAGTCGAGCTGCCATGGGGACTGCGGTTTGAGATGGACCGGCTCGTCATCGGCGGCCTGCGCCGTCATGGGCATTGCCAGCAGCAGGAGGACCGGCGCCGCCGGAATCATTCGCCGGAAAATCATAACCCTCCCCCCCTTTAGCGCCAGACTATGGCTCCGGCGCGATGGGGGCAAGGGTGGCGATTACAGCTTCGCGGTCAGCTCCGGAACCGCTTCGAACAGGTCTGCGACGAGGCCGAGATCGGCGACCTGAAAGATCGGCGCGTCTTCGTCCTTGTTGATGGCGATGATGGTTTTCGAATCCTTCATCCCGGCAAGGTGCTGGATCGCACCCGAAATGCCGATTGCGATGTAGACTTCGGGCGCGACGATCTTGCCCGTCTGGCCGACCTGAAAATCGTTCGGTACATAGCCCGCATCCACCGCCGCGCGGCTCGCGCCGATGGCGGCGCCGAGCTTGTCGGCAAGCGGCATGATGATCTTCTCGAAATTCTCGCCGTCCTTGAGGCCGCGCCCGCCCGAGACGATCACTTTCGCGCTGGTCAGTTCGGGACGCTCGCTCTTTGCCAGTTCCTCGCCGACGAAGCTCGAGATTCCTGCGTCTCCGGGACCCGAGACATCCTCGATCGAGGCGGAGCCGCCTTCGGCCGCTGCCTTCTCGAAGCCGGTGCCGCGTACCGTGATCACCAGCTTGGAATCCGAACTCTCGACCGTGGCGATGGCATTGCCGGCATAGATGGGGCGTTTGAAGCTCTTCTCGCCTTCGACCGACATAATGTCGGAGATCTGCATCACGTCGAGCTTTGCCGCGACGCGCGGGGCGATGTTCTTACCGGTGGTGGTGGCGGGCGCGAGGAAGGCGTCGAAACCCTCCATCAACGAAACCGCCAGCGGCGCGATATTCTCCGGCAGCGCGTGGGCATAGGCGGCATCGTCCGCTTTCAGCACCTTGGCAACGCCGGCGATCTTCGCCGCGGCTTCGGCAACCGCAGCGCAATCCTGCCCTGCGACCAGCGCGGTAACTTCGCCGAGCTTCGCCGCGGCGGTGATGGTGGAAAGCGTCGCATCCTTGAGCGATTTGTTGTCATGTTCGACGAGGACGAGCGTTTTCATCGGGCGATCCCCAGTTCCTTGATCTTGGCTGCGAGTTCATCGACCGAGCCGAGTTTGATCCCGGCCTGGCGAACGGGCGGTTCGTCCACATGAAGCGTCTTGAGCCGCGGCGCGATATCGACGCCGTAATCCTCCGGCTTCCTGGTCTCGAGCGGCTTCTGCCGTGCCTTCATGATGTTGGGAAGGCTGGCATAGCGTGGTTCGTTGAGCCTCAGATCGGTCGTGACAATAGCGGGAAGGGCCAGCTTAACCGTCTCGAGCCCGCCATCGATCTCGCGCTTCACCGTCACCGAGCCATCCTCGAGCGTCACGGTATTGGCGAACGTGCCCTGCGGCCGGTCCATCAGCGCGGCGAGCATCTGCCCGGTCTGGTTCGAATCGTCGTCGATCGCCTGCTTGCCGAGGATGATCAGCTGCGGGTTTTCCGCTTCGGCGATTGCCTTGAGGATCTTCGCCACCGCGAGCGGTTCGACCTCGGCATCGGTTTCCACCAGGATCGCCCGGTCGGCGCCCATGGCAAGTGCGGTGCGCAGGGTCTCCTGCGCTTTCGCCGGTCCGATCGAAACGGCGATCACTTCTTCTGCCTTGCCGGCTTCCTTCAGTCGAATCGCTTCTTCCACCGCGATCTCGTCGAACGGGTTCATGCTCATCTTGACGTTCGCAAGGTCGA
Organism: Alteraurantiacibacter sp.; assembly: GCA_036397575.1. Lineage (GTDB taxonomy): Bacteria > Pseudomonadota > Alphaproteobacteria > Sphingomonadales > Sphingomonadaceae > DASWIR01. The sequence continues at coordinate 3,998 of DASWIR010000391.1, forward strand.
CGCCGCTGCCATCCTGCTTGATGCGCGGCTTCACATTGTAATCGATCACCCGCTTGACGGGCACGAGGATCTTC
>DASWIR010000392.1:0-4796 GCA_036397575.1 Alteraurantiacibacter sp.
GCGCGGCGGACCTTCGGCACCGCGGTCGGCTTTTCGGGCCTGCTGATGGCGGGAATCGCGCTGGTCGGCTATATCCTCGCGCCGCAATTGCTCGACCTGATGGCGACGCCCGAGGGCGCCTACGATCTGGCGCTGACCTACATCCGGCTGATGTTCATCTCGATGCCCTTCGGGATGGTCTCGGTGATCCTGGCGATGGGGCTGCGCGGCACCGGCGACGCGCGCACGCCGCTGATTTTCATGGCGGTGATGGTGGCGATCGACGCGGTGCTCAATCCGCTGCTGATCATCGGCTACGGGCCCTTCCCCGAACTGGGCATCGCCGGTTCGGCGCTCTCGACCATCATCGCCAGCCTCGCCTCGTTCTTCGGCACGATCGTCTACGTCTATGCGAAAGACCTGCCGCTGCGGCTGCGCGAGGCCGAGCTCAAATACCTCAAGCCCACCCGCGACGAACTCGGCTTCATCGTCGCCAAGGGCCTCCCGATGGGCGCGCAGATGCTGGTGATGAGCGCGGCGGGGATCATCGTGGTCGGGCTGGTCAACCGCGAGGGGTTGCTGATGACCGCCGCCTATGGCGCGGCGATGCAGCTGTTCACCTATGTCCAGATGCCCGCGATGGCTGTCGGCGGTGCGGTCAGCGCGATGGCAGCGCAGTTCATCGGCGCGCGCAAGTGGGACCAGATCGACCAGGTCGCCCGCGCAGGGGTGCTGGTGAACCTCGCCATGACCGGAGCGCTCACCGTCATGTTGCTGCTTTTCGACCGCCCGGCGCTGGTGCTGTTTCTCGGTCCCGAAAGCGAGGCGGTGCCGCTCGCCCGGCATATCCAGTTCATATCGGTGTGGAGCTTCATGCTCTTCGGCGTGACCATGGTCTATTCGGCAACCATGCGCGCAGGCGGCGCCGTGGTGGTCCCGCTGATCATCATTGCCGTCGCACTATACCCTGTGCGGCTGGGCTTCTACTTCGCCACTTACGACTGGCTCGGCTCGGATGCGATCTGGTGGTCGTTCCCCATCGGCTCGGTAGCCGGGCTGGTGCTGGCGTGGTGGTTCTACCACTACTCGAACTGGCGGGGGCGGGCCATGGCGGAAAGCCGCGAGGAGGCGGAGGAGCAGGCCCATGCTGATGGCGAGCCCGCCGGGCGCATGTCGCCGGACATGTAGGAGGCGCGAGGGCGGGCTTACTTGCCCTGGCTGCGCCAGCGCTGCACCGTGCGCAGCACCGCCTCTTCCTCGCCGCCCGACTGGTTCCACAAATCGACAAAGCTAGGGTCTTCCGAGGCGGGGCGCTTGGACTCTTCCAGCGTATCGAATTGCACGCGCATCGGTATCGAGACGCCTTCACCGCAGATTATGCATTCGCGGTTGCGCAGAGCCGGGATCGAGTCGAGGAAGCCGCGCGCGCCTTCGGGCATGGCTGCTTTCACGAAGGCCTGGTCACGATCGTTGTTGAGGCGCATCGAGATGATCGTGCCGCATTGCGAAAGCACGCCTTCGGCAAGGTCGGACGGGCGCTGCGTGATGAGACCAAGCGAGACGCCGTATTTGCGGCCTTCCTTGGCGATACGCGAAAGGATGCGGCCCACCGAAGAGCCGTCCGCATTCTTCTCGTTGGGCACGTAACGGTGCGCCTCTTCGCAAACGAGCAGGATCGGCCGCTGCTTTTCCTCGCGGCCCCAGATCGCGAAGTCGAACACCAGCCGGCTGAGCACCGCGACCACAGTGCTGGTGATGTCCGAAGGCACGCCCGAAACGTCGACAATCGCGATAGGCTTGCCGCTGGAGGGCAGGCGGAAGATCTTCGAAATGAAGTCCGCCATCGTGTCGCCCACCAGCATTCCGGAGAACAGGAACTGGTAGCGCGGGTCCGCCTTCAATTCCTCGATCTTGGTCTTGATGCGCATATAAGGGGCGGTGGTGGTCGCTTTGTCCAGCTTGCCCATCTGGTCCTGAATGGTGTTGGTCAGGTCGGAGAGCAGATAGGGAATCGGCGAATCCACAGTGATCTTGCCGAAACTTTCAGCCAGGCGGCTCTTGCTGCGCGCGGCAAGCAGGCACTTGGCGAGGATGTCGGCATCTTCCTGCCGGTCGTTGCCCGTGGTGGTCAGGAACACTTCGCAGTGCTCCTCGAAATTCATCAGCCAGTAGGGCATCTGGAGGTTGGTGACGTCGAAGATCATGCCCGTATTGCGGAACGCGGCGGAATACTCGCCGTGCGGATCGATCATCACGATATGGCCTTCGGGCGCGGCTTCGCAGATCCGGTGGAGGATGAGCGAGGCGCTGGTCGACTTACCCGTACCGGTCGAGCCGAGCAGGGCAAAGTGCTTGCCGAGCATGGCGTCGACATAGATGCCCGCGCGGATATCGTTGGTGGGATAGACGGTGCCCACCTGGATCGAGGAGCGGCCGTCCGAAGCATATATCTGGCGAAGGTCGGCGGTGGTGGCCGGGTAGAGCAGAGCGCCCGGGATCGGGTAGCGGGTGACACCGCGGCGGAAGCCGTGGATCTTGCCGGTCAGCTTCTCTTCGTCGCCTTCACCGAGGAAATCGATATTGGCAACGATCCCGCCTTCGCGGCGGTCCTGCCGCTGGTTACGCACGCTGGCGAGCAGCCAGCCGTCCTTGGTCTTGATCTTGATCTGCGAGCCGACCTGGCCGGCCAGCGCAATCGACGGATCAGCATCCTCGGAACATTCGTTGAGGCGCTGCAGATCGAGCGCGATCTGGGACCCGGAGCCGGCGATCTCGAGGACGACACCGATAGGCTGTATGGCATTGTCGCCGGGCGCCTTGACCGCCGTGGGTTTTTCGGCCGGAGCCTGGGCGGGAACGGCGGTGCCGGCTTCGGCTCGCCGCACGGCCTGGGCGGGAGCCGCAGCAGCGGCGGCTGGCTGCGGCTGCGCGGCAGCCGGAATTTCGGACTGAGCAGCGGGGAGATCGGTCCGCCGCAGCGAACTGCGTTCGGGCGAGGGTTGGCCCTGCGGTTCGGGCTGACGGAGGATGCTCGGCCGCGGCTGACCCTCGGCCTGCGGCTGCGTCTGCGCGCCCTCGAATTCGCTATGCCTGTTGCCCATATCGCTCATGGCCGAGAACCGTCCCCAAAAGTGCATAATTGTGGGGATTTCCTAGCCGCGGCGAGGTTAAGATCACGTCAATTTCGGCACTCGCACACCCGCCCGAGTTCAGACCATCGCGAATACACGGCCAGCCGCCCAGCCCATCGCAATCGACAGCGCGACGGCCAGCAAGCCATAGAAAAACGGCTGGTGCTCCGCGAACAGGGCAACAAAGCGTTCGAAACCCAGCTTCTTCACCTCGATGTCGGCAGTGGCGGAAGCAATCACCCGTCCATCGCGAATGGCAAAGGTCTCGGCGGTATAGAAGCCGGTCTGGACATTGGATGGCATGGAAATGCGCGCCTGATAAAGCACCTCTTCGCTGATCGAGACGCCCTCGCCATCCTCCTGGTAAAGCCCTTGGCGTTGCATCAGATCGGTAAGGCCGCTGGAAAAGCGCGCCTGCTCTTCAGGATCGATTGTCCCGCTGGGCGACAATTGCAGAGAATCGAGGCCCAGCTCGTAAATCGCGGCAGTCCGTCCATCCACGATCTCGCTGATCGCGCGCGAGCTGGAAACGGCATAGAAGGCCGGAACCGAGCGGAAGTCGCTGCTTTCGGCATTGACCCACATGCCGAGGATGCGCTGCTTTTCGCGTATCCGGATCGGGCCGGTCGGCCCCTTCACCACTACCGCGATATCGTATTCCCCGGCCGAGCGGGCACCACTTGGGTCCAGGATTGCGCCGAACAGAAGGAGGGTGGTGCCGGTGAAGCCCTGCCGGACGCGGACCTCGTGCTGTGAGACCTCGGGCACGAGGATGGGGTCGCGCTGTCCCGACAGCACGAACAGCGCCAACAGCGCGACGAGGATGCGCGCGGCCTGGTTCACAGCGGCACCAGCGTATAGATCTCGTCAGGCTGCCAGCCGAGGCCCAGCGCCATACGGAAGGCCACCAGCAGCACCAGACCGGCAAGGCCGAGACGAAGATATTCCGGCTTCACCCTTTGCGCGAACTTGGTGCCCAACTGGGCGCCGGTGACCGATCCAACCAGCAACAAGGTCGCCAGCACCATATCGACCGCCTTGGTCGTCAGCGCGTGCATCATGGTGGCCGCAATGGTGACGAAGAGTATCTGGAACAGCGACGTGCCCACCACCACCTTGGCGCTCATACCGAGCAGATAGAGCATGGCGGGCACGAGAATGAAACCGCCGCCCACGCCCATCAGCATGGTAAGAATCCCGACCAGTACGCCCAGGATCAGCGGCGCAAGCGGCGAGATGTAGAGGCCCGAACGGTAGAAGCGCATCCGCATGGGCAGATTGGCGACCAGCGGATGATGCCGTCTCTTGGCGATGCGCGGCCTGACGCCTGTCTTGCTTGCTTCCAGAGCAGACATCGCCTCGCGCGCCATCAGCGCGCCGATCGTGCCCAGCAACAGCACGTAGAGGATGTTGATCACCGTATCGATCTGACCGATCGATTGGAGCAGACGGAACAGCCCCGCGCCGATCCCGGCGCCTATCACTCCGCCAGCCACCATCACCAGCCCCATGCGGTAATCGACTCCGCCGCGTCGGTGATGGGCGAAAACTCCGGACACGCTGGCGCCGGTGACCTGCGTAGCCGCCGACGCCGCCGCCACGGTTGGCGGCACGCCATAGAAGATCAGCAACGGCGTGGTCAGGAAGCCGCCGCCGACGCCGAATATGCCCGACAGCACGCCCGTT
>DASWIR010000393.1:0-5301 GCA_036397575.1 Alteraurantiacibacter sp.
CCGGGATTGCCCGGGAATGACTGCCTAGAAGGAGAAGGGGCATGAAGTATCTCGTTACCTCGATCACCATTGCCAGTGCGATCGCCCTCGCGGGTTGCTCGAAGAAAGCTCCCGAACAATTACCGCCAACGCCGCAGAATACTGCGCCCGAACAAACCCAGCCAAGCGGACCGGCACCCGGCACCCAGGCGCATTTCGTGAGCGTCATGCGCGGCGCCGACACGATCTTCTTCGATACCGACATGTTCGATATCGACACCGAAGACCAGGCGGCCTTGCGCCAGCAGGCCGAATACATGCAGCAATATGCCAATGTCCGCGCTACCATAGAGGGGCACTGCGACGAGCGCGGCACGCGCGAATACAATATCGCGCTGGGTGAACGCAGGGCCAATGCGGCGAAGAACTATCTTGTCAGTCTTGGTATACCGGAAAACCGCCTGACTACGGTCAGTTACGGCAAGGAACGTCCGGTCGCGCTTGGGTCGAACGAGCAGGCCTGGGCGCAGAATCGTCGCGCGGTGACCGTCGTCCTGAATTGATCAGTGAATTAAATCGGCAAGGCCCGGCAATGCCGGCGCCTTGCCGGCGAAGGGAGCAGCGGCTTCCAGTTCTGTACCGAATACGCCCTGAGCGTTGCCCCCACCGATCGCGATATGCGGGCTGGCAAGCGCAAAGGCGGCCATTGCGAGGGTCGAAAAGGCGGCAGCGATTGTCAGCTGGTTGCTCATTGCATTTGCTCCTGCGCCGTCCATATATGCTGCATGCGCGATGTTGCAACGCAGCAATTGTAAGAAATTGTCGCTTCCGGTGAGATTTACGATGCTTGGCAGCGGCCATGCCGGGCGGCTACTAGGAAATGATGATTGAGAAATTCCTTCCATGAGCCGCGTAGGGCGATCCTCCGATTGGGGCTTCCCTCGCTGGCGCGGCTATGGCGGTGCGCGCGAGGCGGCCAATGTGCGCCTGTGCGACCGGCATGGCTGCGATGAGGTAGGCAATTGTCCGGCCCCCAAGGCGCCCAGCAGCCCCGACCGGTGGTATTTCTGCCAGACCCATGCCGCCGAATACAACCGCCAGTGGGACTATTTTGCAGGGCTGGACAAGGAAGAGGCTGCCGCCCGTGCCAAGGCGGAAGAGCGCGAAAATGCCGGCTATGCAGAGGCCGCGCATTATGGCTGGGCCGGATCGGGCGACGGGTCGCGCAGTGCGGACGAGATGCGGGCGCTGGAAGTGCTCGGGCTCGAATCCGATGCGGATTTCGATTCGATCAAGAAGGCATGGCGAGCCAAAGCCAAGGAAGTCCATCCCGATGTCAATCCGGGTGACAAAGAGGCCGCCAGGGCGTTTCAGGCATACAGCCTGGCGTTCGAGGTGCTTCGTGTAGCCGAGGAGCGCCGGGAATGGCGCGGTTAACCCCCTTAGGCGGGGACTCCGGCATCTTTCTGCCGATTTCGAGCCTGCCGATGTTAAGGCAAAAGTAAGCCCCCAATTTGTGAGGCCGTTAACGGCCATCCGCCCAATATGCGTGCCTTATGCGGCACGATCGCAACTCCCAGTTGGCAGCCATAGGCTGGCCCCTGATCGCCGGGCTGGTCTATTTCGCCGTTGCCTATGCTTCCATTCAGCTGACGCGCAATAGCGAGGGGATCGCCACAGTCTGGCCTGCCAGCGGCGTCTTTCTCGCCAGTCTTATACAGGGGCGGCGCTACTGGCTGTCGATAGGTTTCGCGGTTGCAATTGCCGGCGTGCTGTCCAACTTGCTGACCGGCACGTCTTTGCCTCATGCGGTTGGCTTCACCGCGGCCAACCTCGTCGAAGGTTTTCTGGTCGCATGGCTGTTTTCCAGGATAGTTCGTGGCGGCTCGATCGGAGATTTGCGTTCGGCTGCCTGGTTTTTCGTCCATTCCGTCTGCGGTGCCCTTGTCGGGTCGAGCATCGCCACTTTTGCGCAAGGCGGCTGGCGTTGGCCCTTCTTTCTTTCCTGGTTCGCGACGGTCCTGCTGGGTCTTCTGATCGTTACCCCGCTGGCCATATCCATAATGCGCGCGCGCCCGCGGGTGCATGGCGAGTTCTCGCGGCGTGAATTTCTCGAGGCTGGCCTGGCGCTGCTACTGGTCCTGGGATCGTCCCTGCTGGTTGTCCGACTGGAAGAATATCCGCTCTATTTCCTGCCGGTCGCGGCGATGATGCTTGCCACCTACCGGCTTGGTACGTTCGGCGCTGCCGCCAGCGTCGCGACGACCGCGCTGGTCGGCTCGCTAGCGATTGCTTGGAACATTGGCCCGGTACGGACTTTTCCGGGCGACCAGACGGCGGCCATCTATTTCTTTCAGTTCTATCTGCTGGTGATGATCATCGCCTCGCTGCCGGTGGCAGCCCTGCTGACACAGCGCGAGGCGATTGTCGCGCGTCTCGAGGAAAGCAAAAAATTGCTGGAGATGGCCGAACGCACCGCCAAGGTGGGCCATTGGAAGATCGACTTTACCGACGGTTCCATCTTCTGGTCGAACGAAGTCTACCGCATGCATGGCGTACCTTTTGGGGTCAAACCCACTCTGTCCCTGCTTAGCGGGCTGACCTATCCTGACGATGCCGCCAGGGTCGACGAAGCCATCCAGCAGGCAACGCGTGACGGTAATCCCTTCACCCTGGTCAGTCGCATCGTGCGCCCCGATGGCGAACTTCGCCACCTCGAAAGCCAGGCCTATCCGCAGACCGATGCCGCCGGCACAGTCGTTTCCATTTTCGGGACGTTCCAGGATGTGACCGACAAGGCGCTGGTTCTCGAACAGCTCGAAAAGGCGCAGCATCATGCGATGCTGGATGCCGAGCGTTCGCGCGAAATTGCCGAAACCGACGAACTGACCGGCGTCGCCAGCCGCCGCAAGATTATCGACCTGCTGGGCGAAGCGCTGCGTGCCGCCGGGGAGGGCGGGGAAGAGCTGTCGGTCGCCTTGCTCGATATCGACTACTTTAAGTCCATCAATGACGAACATGGCCATCTCGTCGGCGATCAGGTGCTGGTGAAGATCACCCAATGCACTCGCAGCGCTTTGCGCGAGTATGACCGTATCGGGCGCCTGGGCGGAGAGGAATTCCTGATCATCATGCGCGATACGGGCAAACTGATGGCGGCCGATATCGTCGAGCGGGTGCGGCGCGAGATCGAAAATCTGCAATGGAAGGAATATCCGGGCCTCAAGGTCACTGTCAGTGTGGGTATTGCCTCCTACCAGCCCGGAGCGGATGAGACCTGGATGCTGCAGGCATCGGATCAGGCGCTGTATGAGGCCAAGCGCGGGGGTCGCAACTGTTTGCGCTTTGCCGCCTGACACGGCGGGGTAGGGCTATTCGGCGATCCGCGTGTTCTGATCATGAAATAGCAGCCATTCATCGCCGCGGCGTCGGAATTGCAGCGAGAGGAACGTGCTGCGCGGCGCGGCCTCGGCATTGTCGCGATAGGTGTAGCGCACCAGCGCCGAGGCGCGACTTGCGCCGAAATCGATGCGGATGATTTCCGGTTCGAAGGTCCATTCCGGATCGGTGAACCATTCGCGGTGGAAGTCCGCCACTTCCTGCTTGCCCTTGAGCATCGATCCGTTGGGGAAGATCACGACGACGTCCTGATCCAGGGTCGAGACCAGCAGGTCGAGATCGCGCGAGACGACAGCACCCAGGTGCTCGCGCAATTGCGATTCGAATTCGTCCCGCGCGGGCGAAGCGGTTTCGATTGCCGGCGGGACGGCATGCTGCGCTGCCACCGGTGACGCGATGGCTGCAAGGGCAATGGCGAGGGGAAGTGCCGCCGGTTTCATGGCCGCAGCATGCCGCGCCGGGCCGCCTGCGTCACGCGAATTCCGGTGCGAATCAGACTGCCTCCAGCGCCTGCGCGAAATCGGCGATAAGATCGTCCGGATCCTCGATGCCGACCGAAATCCGCACCAGATTGTCGGTGATGCCCAGCGCCTTCTTGCGCTCCGCGGGCACCGAAAGATGCGTCATCGCCGCCGGATGGCTGGCGAGGGTCTCGGTTCCGCCGAGGCTGACCGCGAGCTTGGCGATCTTCAGCGCGTCGAGGAAGCGGAAACTCTCTTCTTCGCCGCCTCTGATGAAGAGCGAAAAGGTGCTGCCCGGCCCGGTGCAATGGCGGCGGTAAATGTCCTTCTGGCTCCCCTCCGGCAGCAGGCCGAGGAAGCCCACGCCTTCGACCTTCGGATGGTCCTTCAGGAAGGCGCAGACCGTCACCGCATTTTCGGTTGCACGCCGCATCCGGATTTCGAGCGTCTCGAGGCTGCGCAGAAGCATCCATGCTGTGTTCGGATCGCAGATTGTGCCCATTGTGTTTCGCAGGGACCGCACCGGGTCCATCATCGTCTTGGCCCCGGAAATGCCACCTGCGACAAGGTCGGAATGGCCCCCGGCATATTTGGTCAGCGAATAGACCACGATGTCCGCACCGCGATCCAGCGGGCGCTGCCACAGCGGCCCGAGGAAAGTGTTGTCGATCGCGACGGGCGGGCCATCGGTGCCGAAGGCCGCATCGCGCGAAGCGGCGACCGCCTCGATATCGACCAGCGCATTGGTGGGGTTTGCCGGGCTTTCGAGATAGATCAGGGCCAGCTTTCCGCCCTGGTTTGCGGCCATCTCCTTGCCCCTTGCGATGGCGGCGTCGATCTCCGAACGGCTCGCGCCTGCCGGGAAGTCGACATAGGTTACGCCAAAGCGCGACATCTGCCGTGCGATGAAGCCTTCGGTTGCGGCATAGAGCGGTCCGGAATGGACGATAACGTCGCCTCGTCCACACCAGGCGAGGAGCAGCGTGGCGATGGCCGACATGCCGCTCGAAAAGACCAGCGCATCTTCCGCCCCATCCCAGATGCCCAGACGATCTTCGAGGATTTCCTGGTTCGGGCCGTTGAAGCGCGAATAGACGAGGCCCTCCGCCCCGCCTTCGCGCACGCCGGTGATCTGTTCGAAATGGCGCTTGCCTGCCGCCGCGCTCTCGAAAGCGAATGTGCTGGTGAGAAAGATCGGGGGTTTCAGCGATCCTTCGGACAGTGCCGGATCATAGCCATATCCCATCATCAGCGTGGACGGTTTGAGTTCGCGCCCGCCCAGCGTGGTGACTTCGGGCTTGGGCTTGCGCCGCGGCGTGGGCGGGACGATTGGAGGCGTGGGCATGGTTTCTTTAGTAACCAAATTCGGCTTGTCGCGCCAGTCAGAAGAAAGCGGCGACTGCCCAGCACACGCCGACAAGCAGGAAGGCGCCGGAAAGGTCGAGCCAGATCCCGGCCTTGA
>DASWIR010000394.1:0-7461 GCA_036397575.1 Alteraurantiacibacter sp.
CATGCAGCGCCCGCTCGCGCGGACGATCGTGCGCTATGCCTGGCACGTTACCAGCGCGCTGATGGTTGCATCGGCGCTCGCCGTGGCATGGCCGGGGGCTCCCGCCGGTTTGATCACGTCTATTGGCGCGATCTGGCTGGCGCTCGGATTGACGAGCCTGATCGCCTCCCGTGCCAAACATGTCGGCTGGCCGGTGATTGCGGGCGCCGGAATCGCTGCGATCCTTGGGGCCCAGCTATGAGCGCATCGGTCCTCACCTTCATCATCGGCCTCTAAAGCCCCGGAACAAGAGGCCGCTCGGCCACTTTCAAGCGAGCGCGACGAATGCCCCCCAGGCGATGAAGCCGGCGCCGGCGAAGAGCGCCAGGCGGTGGCCGCCGGGCAGCAGCTTTTCGCCCGCGACCAGCAGGGTCAGGAGCGCGATCCAGGCGAGATTCATCACCCCGCCGACGAACAGCAGCGCCATCAGCAGCCAGCAGCAGCCGACGCAGTATGCACCGTGCAGCACGCCGAGGCGCAAGGCGCCCGCTCGGCCGGGGCGATAGTGGCGGCTCAGAAATACCGCCGGGTTGCGGCAGTGAGCGAGGCACGCATCCTTGAGCGGGCTGAGCTGGTAGAGACCCGCGGCGATCAGGATCGCTGCCGAGAACCAGCGCGTGCCGGAGCCCATCGTCATCGGCGCGAGCAGGCCCGAAAGGTCGAGCGCGGCCTGCAGCGCCGCGGCGACGAGCGAGAACAGGCCCCAGACGATGAGGTACCCGGCAAGGAACACGCCGGTCGATGGGTGCTGCTTTTGCCCGTCGCGGGGAACGGCGCGGGCATAGAGCAGGATTACCGCCGTAGCGGCCGGCAGCATCATCGCCACCATCATCACCCACCACATCGAGAAGGTGAGGAACAGGCGGACGGCAGTCCACGCCGTCGGCGCGCCCATTCCCATGTCCATTCCCGCCATCCCGCCATCGGCGGAGCGGTGCGGGAACGGGGTCAATTCGGCGTGGGCCCCCATGCCCATCCCCGCACCGAGAATAAGCCAGGCCCAGGCGAGCAGCGCCAGCGCGGCAAGCGCGGCGAGGGTGATCGAGCGTTCGCGGCGCAGTGCCGCTTCGAGCGGCGAGGCCATCAGGCGCGCACAACCCCGTGGCTGTCGAGATGAAGATGCGCGAACTGGCCGTAGCTGTTGGCGTGTTCGAGCGACATCGGCGCTATGGCCCGGCTGGTACCGGAGCCGATCTCGGCCACTTCGTACTCGAACCCGTCCGGCAACCGAATCTGCGCCCGTACGGGTTCGCCGCTGACCGGGTTGGCGATCGGCACGCCGTCCATCTCGACATGGCCGGGAATTCGCAGCCGTCCCTTGCGCGCCTCGACGTCGACGTCGAACTCGATCGGCACGAACAGCGGTTCGTGCATTGTCTCGATGGTCGAGGCGAAGACCGCGAATACAGTGGCGAACGGATCGGTGTCGCCGCCGGTCATGATTGTCAGCAGCGCGTTACGCTGCTCCTCGCTCGCCCGCTCGTCGACGAAGGCCACGGCCTCGCCCTTGCCTTCGTGGATCGGTCCCGGCCAGTGGAACACCGCTGCGATCTTGAGGCCGGAAAGGTCAGTATCGCCGTGCACGCCCTCGTCGATATCCATCGCGAAGACGGCCTGGCAGCTTCCCTTGTCGGGTAGTCCGCCGAACTGACAGTTGCAGCCGTATTCGCAATTGCAGTTGGCCAGCTCGCGGCCCTTCAGCTTCCAGTAGGTCATGTCACTAGCTCCTCGGTGCGACCCGCGACAAAGCAATGTGAGTTACACTCTATCAACAACCGGGCCGAGATTGGAGTCCTTGCCGAGAATTGCTAGGCGGGCAGCATGAGTGCTCCGATCCTGACCTCTCAGCTCAATCTCGAAAGCAACGAGGCGAAGGCCCGCGCCGCGCATAACCGTGCGCTGGCCGACGAGCTGCGCGCCAAAGTCGCCCAGGCTGCGCTGGGCGGGCCGGAGAAGAGCCGCGAGCGGCATGCGAGTCGGGGTAAATTGTTGCCGCGCGAGCGCGTCGAGCGGCTGCTCGATCCGGGCTCGCCGTTTCTCGAGATCGGCCAGTTGGCGGCGAACGGGCTCTATTCGGACGAAGTGCCCGGAGCCGGAATCATCGCCGGCATCGGCCGCGTCTCGGGCCGCCAATGCATGATTCTCGCCAACGACGCGACCGTGAAGGGCGGAACCTACTACCCGCTGACGGTGAAGAAGCATTTGCGCGCGCAGGAGATCGCGCAGGAGAACCGCCTGCCGTGCCTCTATCTGGTCGACAGCGGAGGCGCGAACCTGCCGCACCAGGCTGAGGTATTCCCCGACCGCGACCATTTCGGACGGATCTTTTTCAATCAGGCGAACATGTCCTCGCTGCGCATCCCGCAAATCGCCTGCGTGATGGGCAGCTGCACTGCGGGCGGTGCCTATGTCCCGGCGATGAGCGACGAGAGCGTAATCGTGCGCGAGCAAGGCACGATCTTCCTCGCTGGCCCGCCGCTGGTGAAGGCTGCAACCGGGGAGGAGATCAGCGCCGAGGATCTGGGCGGCGGCGACCTGCATGCGAGGAAATCCGGCGTGGTCGATCACCTGGCCGAGAATGACGAGCATGCACTGACCGTGCTGCGCGACATCGTCAGCCATCTCGGGGTGAGCAAAGGCGCGAAGCTCGACCTGCGCGAGCAACGCCCACCGAAATACGATGCCGAGGATCTCTATTCCATCGTCCCCGAGGATGTCCGTGCACCTTACGATGTGCACGAAGTCATCGCCCGGATTGTCGATGGATCCGAATTCCATGAATTCAAGGCGAATTACGGCGCCACGCTGGTCTGCGGTTTCGCGCATATCTGGGGCATGCCGGTGGCGGTGCTCGCCAATAACGGCGTGCTGTTCTCGGAAAGTGCCGTCAAAGGCGCGCACTTCATCGAACTCGCCTGCCAGCGCGGCATTCCGCTCTTGTTCCTGCAGAACATCTCCGGCTTCATGGTCGGCGGGAAATATGAAGCGGAAGGTATCGCCAAGCATGGCGCCAAGCTGGTGACCGCAGTCGCCACAGCACAGGTGCCGAAGATCACCGTGGTGATCGGCGGCAGTTTTGGTGCGGGGAATTACGGCATGTGCGGCCGCGCCTATGGCCCTCGCTTCCTGTTCACCTGGCCCAATGCGCGCATTTCGGTGATGGGCGGTGAGCAGGCAGCAAGCGTGCTGGCGACCGTGCATCGTGATGCCGAAAAGTGGTCGGAGGCTGAGGCCGAGACCTTCAAGGCTCCGATCCGCGAGAAGTACGAAAGCGAAGGCAATCCCTATTATGCCACCGCGCGGCTATGGGACGACGGGGTGATCGACCCGGTCCAGACACGCGACGTGCTCGGCCTGGCGCTCGCCGCCACACTTGAAGCGCCGATCCTCGAACAACCGCGCTTCGGCGTGTTCAGGATGTGAGGGAAGCGCGCCTTTCAGACCTTCGCCCGAACGGGGAGAGTCGTTACACGTCCAGATTCGCCACGTTGAGCGCGTTCGTCTGAATGAATTCGCGGCGTGGTTCGACCACGTCGCCCATCAGGCGAGTGAAGATGTCGTCGGTTACCTCGGTGTCCTCGACCTTGACCTGCAGCAGTATGCGGTTGTCCGGGTCGAGCGTCGTCTCCCAAAGCTGCTCCGCATTCATTTCGCCGAGACCTTTGTAGCGCTGGATCGAGAGGCCCTTGCGGCCCGCGGCCAGCACCGCGTCGAGCAATTGCGTGGGCCGCATGATCCCGTCGTCGCGAACCGGCGCGCGAGCCGACTGCTCTTCGCTTTCGTCGCCATCTGCGGTTTCAACCGGTTCGGGTTCGGGCTCGGCTTCGCTGCCTTTCACGAGCCGTGCGGGACGAGCATAGATTTCCGCCATTTCACCAGCCAGCCGGTGGAGCTTGCGTGCCTCGGTGCTGTCGAGGAACTTGCCCTCGATCTCGTGCACGTCCTCCACGCCGCGCCACATGCGCCGGAACACCGCCGCGCCGTCGCCGCGCAGTTCGCCGCTCCATCTCGCTTCGGGATCGTCCATCCCGAGCCGCTCGGCTGTGAATTCCAGGGCCTTCGCCCGGGTTGTGTCGTCAAGCTCAGGATCGAGCGCGCCCGACAGAGCCATCTGTTCGATGATCGCCGGATTGTACTTGCGCGGGGCGAAGGCGATGAGGTTCCTGAGACGCAGTGCATGCTCGACCAGTTCGGCGAGTTCGCCCCCACCGCGCTGCACGCCGCTGGTGTCGAGGATGCGGCCTTGCAGCCCCATCTCGACCAGATGCCGGTCGAGCGCGGCCTGGTCTTTGAGATAGACTTCGCTGCGGCCCTTGGCGACCTTGAACAGCGGAGGCTGGGCGATGAACAGGTGCCCGGCCTTGATGATCTCCGGCATCTGCCGGTGGAAGAAGGTCAAGAGCAGCGTGCGGATATGGGCGCCGTCCACGTCGGCGTCGGTCATGATGATGATCTTGTGATAGCGCAGCTTTTCCAGGTTGAACTCGTCCCGCAGGCCGGTGCCCATGGCCTGGATCAGCGTGCCGACTTCCTTGCTGCCGATGATCCGGTCGAAGCGGGCGCGTTCGACATTGAGGATCTTGCCGCGTAGCGGAAGGATCGCCTGATACTTGCTGTCACGTCCGCCCTTGGCCGAACCGCCGGCGGAATCGCCCTCGACGAGGAACAGTTCGCACTTGGTCGGATCGCGTTCGCGGCAATCGGAAAGCTTGCCCGGCAGCGAGGCGACGCTCAGCGCGCCCTTGCGGCTCATCTCGCGGGCCCTGCGCGCCGCCTCGCGCGCGGCGGCGGCGTCGATCACTTTCTGGACGATGGACTTTGCGTTGGCTGGATTCTCCTCCAGCCACTCGCTCATCTTTTCGGCCATCAGACTTTCGAGCGGCTGGCGCACTTCGGAGCTGACCAGCTTGTCCTTGGTCTGCGAGCCGAACTTGGGATCGGGCAGTTTGACCGAGACGATCGCGGTCAGCCCTTCGCGCATATCCTCGCCCGATAGCGCGACCTTCTCCTTCTTCAGCAGGCCCGACGAGGTCGCGTAATTGTTGAGCGTGCGGGTCAGCGCTGCGCGGAAGGCGGCAAGATGGGTGCCGCCGTCGCGCTGCGGGATGTTGTTGGTGAAGGCGAGGACATTCTCGTAATAGGAATCGTTCCATTCCAGCGCGACATCGATGCCGATGCCGTCCTTTTCCGCCGAGACGGAGATTGGCTCTGGAATCAGCGGCTCCTTATTGCGGTCGAGATATTTCACGAAGGCGGCGATCCCGCCCTCGTAGAACAGCTCGTGTTCTTCCGTGTCCTCACCGCGCTTGTCGCGCAGCAGGATGCGCACGCCCGAATTGAGGAAGGCGAGTTCGCGGTACCGATGTTCGAGCTTCTCGAAGTCGAATTCGATGACGTTCTTGAACGTCCCCGTCGAGGGCTGGAAGGTAACGCGCGTGCCCTTCTTGAAGCCGTCTGCGTCGGAATTGCCATCCACTTTCGGCGCATCGCCCTTCATTGTGAGTGGGGCGACCGGGTCACCATGCGCGAAACGCATCCAGTGCTCCTTGCCGTCGCGCCAGACGGTGAGTTCGAGCCATTCGGAAAGCGCGTTGACCACGCTGACGCCCACCCCATGAAGGCCGCCCGAGACCTTATAGGCATTGTCCTCGCTGGTGTTCTCGAACTTCCCGCCCGCATGGAGCTGGGTCATGATCACTTCGGCGGCGGACACGCCTTCTCCCTTGTGGATGCCCACCGGGATGCCGCGGCCATTGTCCTCGACTGAAACCGAACCGTCCGGATTGAGTTCGATCGTTACCAGGTCGCAATGGCCGGCCAGCGCCTCGTCAATCGCGTTGTCCGAGACCTCGAACACCATGTGGTGGAGGCCGGAACCATCATCCGTATCGCCGATATACATTCCCGGCCGCTTGCGCACCGCATCCAGTCCTTTGAGGACCTTGATGCTTTCCGCGCCATAGTCGTTCTTATTCGCGCCATTTTCGGCGCCGCTGTGACCATCGTTTTTGCTGGGTTCTGACATATCGATTATATAGGGTTTCGAAGGCGCAAACCCAAGCAAATCGGGCACCGTTCGGCAGCTTTTTCCACTGCGCGGAGATTGCCGGTTTCGGACGTAGTTCCAGAGGGTTGGGAGGAATTCGGCCATGTCCACCATGCTGCTCGTCGTGCTGGCGGTATCTGGCGCGCTTATTGTGGGGGCAGCCTGGGGCGTTTTTGGGCCGCTGCACGAACGGACGGAAGGGTTTCTGGTCGCGCTGGCCGGAGGCGCATTGTTGCTTTCGGTCGTAACCGAACTGATCGAGCCGTCGATGGAAAAAAGCTCGCTCATCGTGACGATTGCCGGCGTGCTTGCGGGAGCGGGCGCCTTTACTGCGGCGGATTACTGGATCGACGAGAAATGGGGCCCTGAATCGGGCGGCGGGTTGCTCGCCGCGATCACGCTCGACGGCGTGCCGGAAAACCTCGCTCTTGGCGTCGCCCTGATCGGAGCGGGGTCGAACGAGGTTGCCGCGCTTGCGGGCTCCATCCTGCTGTCCAACCTGCCCGAGGCGGCGGGCGGTGCGCGGCGGATGGTCGATGCCGGAGGTTCGAAGTGGAAAGTGATCGGATTGTGGGCAGCTACTGCCGGATTGCTCGCGGTGGCAGCGATCGCGGGCAATCTGCTGCTCGAGGGCGTGAGCGAACATTTGCTCGCCTTCATTCGTTGCCTCGCTGCGGGAGCGGTGGTCGCCAGCCTGGCCACCGAAGTCTTTCCCGGCGCTTACAAGCAGGACCGGCACATGGCGGGACTCGCCACGGCAGCGGGATTGCTGTTCGCGCTGGCGCTGGGCACATTGGCTGGCTCGGCCGGCTGACCCTCAAAAGGAAAGCGGACGCCCCGGTGTGCCGGAGCGCCCGCCAACTGGATCTTCCGAGTGGGAGGGGAGAGGCTCAGAAGGTCCAGATATGTGAATGCGGCATCCGCTCCGCCCCGCGGGCGTAAAGTGCGAACAGCCGCTTGGCCAATTTGATCATTTCGAGTTCCTGTCTTTTTGGGCAGGCGTCCGGGCCCCGCGGCTCAGACGATCGCGGCGGCCAGCAGCATTCCGCTGATAGCGGCGGCGGCGATGCCGGAGATGAAGCGGTTGGCGATATAGAGCATGGTCTTTCCTTCCTGTTGCGTTCTGACCGTATCGCTCTCCCAATACGCGCCGGCAGATGGTGACGATGCCCCTATGCTGCAAGTGCGAAAAATCGATCAGTACAGAAAGAAAATCTGCTCGCCGCTGCCGTTCACGCGGAAAGCCAAACGGGCGCCCCCAAAAGGGACGCCCGTTGCGGTTTTCAGCACTGTTGCCCGGGCGCCATTAGCGGCCGGCGAACAGTGCGCGGGTGGCTGTGTCGAGCGCGGCGACCTGCTCCACGGCATCGGCGATG
>DASWIR010000395.1:0-3628 GCA_036397575.1 Alteraurantiacibacter sp.
CATTGCCGAGCCCGTTCTGCAGCGTCAGGACGTGGGTTTCAGGGCCGATGATGTGCTCGACCCCCGTCAGCGCCATATCGGTATGAAAGGTCTTGGTGAACAGCAGGATCAGGTCGGTCGGGCCTTCGGCTTCGGACGGCATACAGGCGGGCAAGGGAACGCTCTCGGTTCCGGCGCGCGTTTCCAGCTGGAGGCCCTGCAAATTGATCGCATCGATATGCTCGCGGTTCACATCGACCAGAGTTACCTCGCATTCGGCGCGGTGCAGCGCGGCCGCGTAGAGGCATCCCATCGCGCCTGCGCCCACCACATGGACTTTCATTCGTTCATCTCACCTTTGACGAGTGTGTAGCGATAGTCCGCATCGCGGCGCAGCAGCAAGTCCGCGCGGCGCGGCATCGCGGACCACAGCGCGCGCGTGTGGCGTTCGTAATGCTGGACGAAGCGGGTCACCGCCTCGCGATCCATCCCGGTGCGGCCGGTCTTTGCCGCCAGCTCCTGCTCCTGCCGCAGGCGCGAGGAGATCACCGTGTCGAGACCGGGCACTTCGATCGATGCGAGCATCGTGAGGCTTCGCCACATATCGTCATAGTCGCGCTCAAGCGCGGCATGCGACCAGACGGCCCAGCGGCCGTCCACGTCGAACTCGCGCTCAAGCGCATTGATCGGCCCCTGCCAGGGCGGAAGGTCGTCTGACAGCAAACCGACGCACCATCCTTCGAGCAGCACCGCATCGGGGCGCCCGCGGAAGCGGTGCCATTCATCGCGCGGAAGACGGTCGTCGGCGAGTTTGTCGAAGGCCGGCAGGCGGGTCACTTCGTCGGGCTCCGCGCCGGAAAGCGCGTCGATTGTCCGCCGCATCAGCGCGGCGTCATGCGTGCCGGGCACGCCGCGCGTGGCGCAGAGCGGGTGGATGCAGCGAGCCAGCTCCCGCCGTTCGGCCCTGGTGAGGTAGAAATCGTCGAGCGACAGCACGGCGAGGCGCAGGCCCCGTGCCGCCAGCTGCCTTTCCGCCTCTTGCGCCATGGTCGACTTGCCCGAGCCTTGCGCGCCGTTGAGGCCGATGAGTGGAGGCTCTTCGCCACCGGATCGCGCGGCAATAGCGTCTGCGAGCAGGCCCGCGGCATCCAGCCCGGTCATCTCAGCCATCGGCGAGGATCGACCCGCCGAGCAGCAGCAGGATCCTCACGTCGACCGCGCAGCCGCGCGAGCGCGCTTCATCGAGAAATGCCTCGAGGCCGGAGATCGGTACGCGGTGGACCGCGATTTCTTCGTCGCCAGTGCCGCCGCCTTCGCCGACCCGGGCGAGGCCGCTGGCCTTGAGCAAAGTGAAGCTTTCGCTAACCATCCCCGGTGAGGAGAAGAACTCACCGACGGTCTCCCATCGGTCCGCGCGGTAACCGGTCTCTTCCTCCAGCTCGCGCTTGGCGGCTTCCAGCGGGTCCTCGTTCTCGGCGCCGTCATCGTCGCCGATCAGCCCTGCGGGAAGCTCGATGCAGTTGCAGCCCAAAGGCACGCGGAACTGCTCCACCAGCACGACGTCGTCGCCGTCGACGGGCAGAATCACCGCCGCGCGGATGCCGCGCGCCCGGCCCACGAATTCCCAGCGGCCGCGCCGTTTTGCGGTGATGAACTTCCCCTGCCAGACGATCTCCTCCGGCGCCTCGCTGTCGGGCGGCATCCCGCTCAGACCTCGATCAGCCGGTCGGGTAGCTCGTTATGATCGTCCCCGTCGCGCGGGAAGAACTCGGCCAGCACGGCGCCGACATCGCGCACGCCTGCGGCCAGCCCTTCGGCGACCTTTCCGTCGCGGACATGGGAGAGCATGTCGGCCATCGCCTCGCCCCATACTTCGGGCTCGACCTTGCCCGCAATCGCTTCGTCGGCGACGATCTCGGCGCGATGTTCACGCATCGAAAGATAGAGCAGCACGCCGGTGCGGCCATGCGTGCGCCGCTCGGCGCCGACCTTGAAATGCGAGATGGCGCGCAGCCGCACTCGCCGCGACTTTAGGCGTCCGGGCACCAGCAGGAAGCGGACCGGGTCGATCAGCAGGAGCAGCCACACGCCGGCGAATTTGAGCGTGACGAGCGCAAGGGCAAGAAACAGCAGCGACTGCGGCGGCCAGTCGGAATTCCAGCCGCCGGTCAGCCAGTCGATCTTGGCAAGGTAGAAATCGGTGAACAGCGCGAACACGCCTAGCGCGAGGAAGCTCGCCAGCGCGGCCCAGGCGAGCTGGATGTCGCTGTAGCCGTCCGACCGGTCGGCCAGCACGGTGACGATCTCGCCCGATGTCCCCATTTCGGCCTTTGCCACCGCATCGGAGACGATCTTGTGGTCTTCTGCTGAGAGATAACGCATAGCCTACCAGCTCCCGCTCGCACCGCCGCCGCCGAAGCTGCCGCCGCCGCCGGAAAATCCGCCGCCCCCGCTGAAGCCGCCTCCTCCTCCGCCCCAGCCGCCGGAACTGCGTCCGCCGCCGCTCATCGCGCTGCCGATCGCGTTCCACAGGATGATCTGCCCGACCGTTCCGGCAACGCCTCTCCCGCGGTATTTCCTCCCGCCGGCAGCCGCGCCGACGCCGATCATCGGCAGGACAAAGAAGAAGAACATGAAGCCCAGCCAGATCAGCACGCCGATCGGGAAGCCTTCCTCGCCTTCACTCGGCTGCGATACCTGCGCGGCGATCGCCGCGGCTTCCTCCGGCGGCAATTCGAGATGGCGGATGATCGCATCGGTTCCGGCCACGATCCCGCCTTCCATGTCCCCAGCCTTGAAGCGCGGCAGAATCTGGCCTTCGACGATGTCATAGGCCAGTCCGTCGGGCATGATTGCCTCGAGCCCGTAGCCTACTTCTATGCGTACCTTCCGGTCGTTGGGCGCGACCAGCAGGATGATCCCGTCATTGTTTTCCGCATCGCCCAGGCCCCAATGGCGCCCAAGCTGGTAGCCGTAATCGGCGATATCGTAATCCTGCAGCGAGGGAATCGTCGCGACCACGAATTGCCGCTGGTTGGCCTGCTCGAAAGCGTCGAGCTGCTCAGTCAGCTGCGCCTCCACCGTCGGCGAAATGATATCCGCCGCATCCACCACCGGCGTCGTCCCGCGCTCGGGAAAGCTCGGCTGGGCCAGCGCCGGCATGGCGATGGCAGCCGCCAGTGCGGCGATTAGAGTGAAGGCAGGGCGCACTATGCGGCCTCCTTGGCCGACGCGGCCTCGTTATCGTTGGCGGGGATTGTTGGGTGGAGTTTCATCCTGTCTATTAACGTCCCTGCACCCTTGACAATACCGCGTTCCAATTCGCCAGCCTTGAATGCGGGAAGAATGTGCCGGTCGATCACGCCTTGGCAAAAGGCATTTGAGAAAGTGTCTTCAATTCCCAAGCCAACTTCGATGCGAACCTTGCGCTCGTTGGGTGCCACGAGGATCATCAGCCCGTCATTGCGATCGCGATGACCGACCCCCCACGCATTCGCATATTGCAGCGAGAAATCGTCGATCGAATAGCCATGGAGGCTCTCGACCGTGACCACCGCAAGCTGCTGGCCGTAATTTTCTTCTGCTTCGTCGAGCATTTTGGTGAGTTGCGATTCCGTTTCAGGTGACAGCAGGTCGGCTCCGTCACGGA